>CAZLIR010000005.1:0-27573 GCA_964559635.1 uncultured Enterobacterales bacterium | reverse complement strand
CACTTGCGAAGTGATCTGAGAGCATCTGTTGCAGTTCTGGGTTATCTCGAAATAACTCTGGACTCAGCAGTCGAATGTTACTGGCACCTGAGGCACTCACTTGATAAGGGAATGTATTCGCACCGCTGAGAAACAGACTATTGCCCTGCGTAGTGATGTTGGTAAATTCCTGATTCAGATTATTCTGCTGAACCAAATCAGCAAACAATCCACCCCAGCCGTACTGAGCGCCCTCTGGTCCACCTGACTGCCAGGTTGCCTGTTGATCATTGTGTGAAAACAGGCGCGGCGGCAGTGGCACACTCTTGTTTTCCAGTTCTGTTTTGCTGGTTGGTTGGATCAGTGGTCCAACATTACCGATGATGGCAGCGTCACCCTGGTGGAATAATTGATGCAGATTCGGCATTTCCGGTGGTAGCGCAAATGCACGATTGCCATAATCAGCAGCATCGGTCGGTGACAGTGGTAGTAATGCCGCCTGCTCGCGACTCGAACCATAGCCCTCCAGCATCGTCGAGCGGATATTTCTATACTGACTGTAAGATTCGTTGTCATAGGGAATTAACAAATCGTGTGTATCCATTCCGCCGAGCAAAAAGACACACACAAGTGCCTTATAATCGGAAGCCGTTTGTGCGTTGACAGTAAAGGCATTTAATCCGGTTGTTAGTGTTCCTATAGTCGCAGCTGACATAGCTGTTGTGCTCATGCCGTGTAAAAATTTTCTTCGATTAATGTTCATATTAAAACTCCTACTGCATTACTGTTGGACGAGATAGTCAGACGATGTCATCAGTAATATGATGGCTAATTTGACCCGGATATCTGCGCTGGCGTTGCCAGTGACAGGCGACAAGTCGATTGTCTGAATGACCCTGTCTTTTGTGGCATCCGATAGATTCCCGGTTATGAGCACTTGTGCCAGATGCTCCACCAGTGCCGTTGAATCTGCAGCAAGTGCAATTTCAGTGGTATAGATTGGTAAGAACGCTTTATCGACATTTGAAACATCGATGATTGGCTCATCCGGATCGGCGTTAATGGCGCGCAGCACATCATCGGGATCGGCCTGTGCTGTGCCTGTAATAAATGTCGTCATAAAGTTGATGTAACCAAACGAACTCGAGGCATTAAGCAACTGTAGCTCGGGCATGGTCAGTCCCTCAGCACCGGTCATGGTATTGGATGCCTGATAGCCCGGGCGGAAAAAATTAAATACTGAACTGGCTCTGTATGGATGTTGGTTGAGTTGTTCCGCACCTGAGGTATCCCATAATAGGGGCAACAATTCGGGAGTGACTGATTCAAGCTCAAATGCCCGGGCCCAATGGGTCAGGCGCAATAGCGGCTCACGCACTTTACCAAACTTGGACAAATCAACCTCAGCATCCATCATGTCGTATCGGGCATCTGGATCGGTCAGAATGGCGGCTATGGTCGCTTTTAAATCGCCTTTGCGGCCCTCACCAACCACGGTTCCATTAGGAAGTTCATATAGCCCGGTTTCGAACGCCTGTGCTACCCGCTCAATATAATCGGGTTCAGGATGACTGGTGACCAGTCGCTGTATCAGCTGTCGGGATATAAATGGCGCCGCACTGGGTTGGTCAATGATGTGTTGTAATGCAAGAGCGATACTCTCAGGCCCATTGGTATTACTGGGTATTGTCAGACCAAGAAACGATTTTTCAGTAGTGGAATGCCTTTGCTCATTGATCACCATTGGCATGGATAAGGCGCGCTGAAAGTCAGGATCATTTCGACCGAGGGCATATTTAAAACCGGTGAATACTTTGGCAAGTCCGGTGATGTCATCGTTATCAAATAGCTCGATCGCATTATTATTCGTATTAGTTTGTGGGCTGCCGTCCATATTGAGAGCTACCAGTCCAATGGTGAATAGTTGTAACAGCTCACGGGCATAATTTTCATCGGGTACGCGACCAGTCTCAGGATCTGCTTTCCTGCTGTTGATGTAGGTCAGGAAGCGTCCCATGGTTGGCGAGTAGGTAACTTCGGTGATCATATCCAGATAATTACCAAACGCATGCTCAATGAGAATATCCTGAAAGCCAGAAACGGCCTGTGGGTAATCCCTGAATAAATTATCATTGGCATTTGAGACCACGATAATCTCAGATAATGCAAAGGCTACCCGCTGTCGAAGTTGATCATCCGCACTGACGGCATGCTGCCAAAAAGCTGAGGTGGTTGAATGACGTCCAACAAAGCCTGTTAATGCCTCTTCACCATAGGTATCTGCCAAATGTTCTACGTGCTGACTGTGCAGTGAGGCTGGTTTGGCAAACTCGGCGAGTAGCCACTCAGAAATTGATTCACCAGACAGGTCCCGAATCGCTTGCCGGGATGGACCAAAGGTCGCCTGAGTCAGCAGTCGTGCTGCTGCGCTTTCACCAGGAATGATGTCATCATTATTAGGCACAGGTGCACCGATGGGAGGACTATTGCCAATGGGTGGCGTATCGGTACCTTCACTTGACCCACCGCCACAGCCACTAGCGACCAGCATAACGATGAGACCTAATATGTGTAGGCGATAATTTTTGACAACAACCGATCTGATCATAAACATAATGCATACTCCTCGTGTTGCTCAAGTGTCCATAATAGGGCTACGCGACAGTTACTATAAACACTTGAGGAATCATTTCTGTGAACTTATTCGAAATACTGTGCATACTCTTGCACAATGTCTTGGGCAACCTGCTTCAGATCGATGCCATGACCTGAATCGTATTGGTAATTAGCCAGATTGATCTCATAAATGCTGGTTAACCAGATTAGCTCAGCTAAATCCAGTAATAAACCATCCTCATGACCATGCCCCTTCGTATCTCTGAACAGCGATGTCTCGGGGTTGGTCCCGATTAATTCAGTCACGCCAGGCAGTTGCTCTGCCTCGAGCATGTGGCGCAGCTCAGTGGCGGCAAAAGCATAACTCAGATTGATAAACTCGACTTCTGGATACAGCATTCTGAGCGTCTCAATATCAACCTGAATTTTAGTTTCAATGGCCTCTTTAATCGTTGTTTCATAGCTGTCTGCATCAAAATAATCGGCAGGGAAGTCTAGCCAGGGGGTGCCAATCACAAATTTCGTATTCGGATTTTTTGACAAGGCGTAATCTACCCAGACGGTATAGCCCTCCAAGACAGAGCTGGCTGTCATTGCCAGTAGCTCAATGTCGCCAGAATCGAGTAATGACTGGACGTTATTTCTATGTCCATCATCCTGCCACAAGGCTAACGGTGTTCCGGTTTCTCCTGGCGATGACTCGACATGTTGGATGTAGTCACTAAAACCAAGTTGTGCCATGTGAAACGGTAGCTCTCGAGCAATTGGCGCAAAGAAACTGTGTCCCATAAATATCGAGCGATATCCTGACTTGTCCGTGTCATTCAGAGTAGCAACAAATTCCGGGAAATAGTGCATGATCTCTGCATCATTGGTCCAACGGCCATTGGCATCCAGAAAGTCGCCCCACATATCAACATAGCGGGTTATCTTGTCTGCTATGCCTAATTCCTCATAACGCTCGATGACCGGATTGACATAGTTCGGATTGTGGCCGTCATCATCATCATAATCAGGACCGTAGACTAAATAAGCAGGAGGACTATCGGTGGTTATTTCATCGACCGGGCTCCAGTTATCGGTATCTTGCCAGGTGCCTCGCGGTAAGGCGTTGTACATATAAATCCCTTTAATTGATGGATGCAGGCTGTGTGCCAGTTGCCAGCTGATAATCGAGCCGCGCGAGCGACCTCCGACCACAATATGATTGGGGTCCAGGTTATAGCTCTGGGCATTAGCCAGTACCCAATCAAACATGACCTGCGCATCGGCAACGGAAATATTCAGATCGGTGGCGCTACTGATAGTCGGTATAGACTCCCAACTAATGGTGGTGTAGCCCTCATTAGCAATGGTATGAAGCTGTTTTTCCGACATACCATTGGCACTTCCGCCGTTGCCGTGGGCAAACAGATATACCGGGGCGGGTTTAGTTTGATCATAGGCCAGATGAATATTCAGCCATTGGCGCTCAGGATCGTCTGTGCCATAGGCAATATTTTTATAATCCCAGGTGCCATTGTCAGTGCTGGACTCGGTGATCAGAACATCGACAGATGAAGTATGCTCACCGCCATTACCAGTACAGGTCAGGGTGTAAGTTTTGCTACCTTGGGTGTACTCCTCGACCAGTTGCTCTCCAGAAGTGGCTTTCGCACCACTCCAGGCACCAGAGGCCTCACAAGCGTTGGCATATTGCACTGACCAAGACAGACTAAACTCAGTATTCACCTCAGCACTTGAGGTGGATGAAGTCATTGAGATAACTGGTAATACTGGAAGGGTGATTCCTGAGGGTTGTTCAGCTGATTGTCCGCCACCACAGGCTGACAGGAACATAACTAATATAACAAATAAAACTCTCATTTTTTTTCCTACTGCAAAGTGGTTGTTTGCCTCTATGACGAACAACCTGCGTAATTGAGGAATAAAAAATTAAAATTGGTATTCGATTCGTGTTTCGAAGGTTCGTTCCCGACCAGGATTAGTCCAGAAGGGGAGTGCATCAAATACCCCCTCAGTGAAGGTTTCATCAAGGGCGTTAGTCAGGAGTAGAGAGAGTGTCCAATTTTCACCGTATTCCAGCGTGACACCAAAATCGAGGACATAATAGGAGGGCAGTAATTCTTCGTTGTCGATATCCAGATAACGTTCATCAATGAAGCTGAGTCCCACTCCCCAACGACTAGACCAGTTGTCAAATAAAAATACATCTTTACTTAACCAGACATGACCGCTGGTTTCTGGCGCCATTCGCGGTCGATTAAACAATAGCTCTAGCTGTGAGGCGGCGGTGATTTCAGAATCCAGATAATTAACACCCAATGTCAGATGCCAACCCTCGCCAAGAGAGCCTGAGATATCACACTCAGCACCTGAACTTTGCTGCTCTTCGGTGAGTGAATTGATAGCCGTTTTGGTAATTGCAAAAATGGCACAACTCGTCTGTAATTTCCCCTTCAATGCACTCGACTTGATGCCAGCCTCATACTGGTGAGAGCGAGCCGGTTCGGGGAATGCAATGGTGGTAATGACGGTATCCGTGGCACTGTCATCATCCGGAGCAGCTAATTCCAATAATTCAAATTGTGGTGAGAAGGCTTCACTGTAATTCACATACAGACTAGTCTCTGGATCCAGCTTATATACAGCGCCCAGGCGAATACTGGTCTCGGTAAAGGATTGCTCGTTACTCGATAACTCATTGCTTACTTCGAATGCCAAAGAATCCACTCGGGCGCCAAAGAATAGCGTCAAATCATCGTGATTGAGCACCCACTGGCCAAACACGCCGGCATTTTTATCAAGCACTTTACTGCCAACATCGCCGGTATTAAAAAATACCTGACTAGTGCCGAGGGGTAAAAAGCTGGAGCGGGTGTCATGGGTTTGCCAGATTAATGTCTCCGGCTGCGAGCGGTTGATATTCAGACCATAGAGTTGTTCAAACTCATACTCACCCACAAACTGACTCTGATACAGGGTGAACTCCGTGCTAAAAAATTTAGTGTTGTAGTCAAATAACGCTTCGCGGTAAATAATGTTGTCCGGATCGACGCTGATGGTCTCAATACCGGCTAACAGTAAACGCACAAACTCACGATTTTGGATCAGTGCTTGGGTGAGTTGCTGTTGGGTGATCTGCTGACCATTGAAATCAACTACAAAGTTTCTAATGATGGGATAGTTAAGCGCACTGGCCGCCTCATACTGATCATGTTGTATATGCAGATCAGCGGACCAGTTACCGATGAGCCAATCGTTGAGCGCCAGATAAGCACTTTCACGCGTGACATCGAGTCCGGAGCGCAGATCAGATTGTTTCGGAATGACGGTTTCAAAGCCGCCATTTTCATTTCGGAAAAATTCAATGGTATTGTCGAAGCCCTCAACTGGACTGCCGAATTGTTGCAACACATTTTGTGACTCATAACGATAATGACCTGTGAGTCGACTGCTATTCTCCAGATAGTGTTGGAATCCCAACATCAGGCCGTCGGCATCATCCTGATCAAGATCCGCGGCATCGCCATAGCGTTGGCTAAAGCCGATTGCACGGACAGATGAGTCATCGCCGATGGTTGAAGACACATCAAATTCAAACCGGGCATAGTCATCCGTGGCATACCGTAACAACAGCTTTTCATCCTGATCTTCCGGTTGTTTGAGCATCATGTTAACGATTCCGCCTGGCTCCATGCGGCCAAATAAAACCGAGCTGGGTCCTTTGGCAATTTCAATGCGGTCGATAAACGCTACATCCACGGGTGCAATGTAGGCATGGGCACCAATGCCATTTATTTTTAATGAGGGATAGGCAAAGCCACGCAACCGCAGTTCATCAGTCACACCGGCACTGCGTTCAAGGTAGGTTGCGGAGGAGGCTAGCATGGTGACATCGGCCAGATCGCGGGCACCGATATCCTTGCTTAATTCTTCGGGAATGGCGCTGACTGCTTGCGGCGTTTCAAGAAAACCGCGCTGCGTTTTGGTACTCGAAACGGTCGTGCCAAGGTTATAGGGTGAGATCATTTGTGCCACGACAACCACTACGTCATCATAGACTGGCCGAGCTACCTCTATCGGCTCTGTTGCTTCCTCCTCACTTGGCTCTTCAACCTTTGCCGGTGGCTCACTCACGTAACGCTCTATTTGGATCAAACGGCTGTTGCTGATACTGGCTCTGAGATTGGTGCCCTTGAGCATAATCGTAAAGGCTTCGGTCAGACTAAACTCGCCCTTGAGCTCGTTCGACTGCACATCCTGTCCTAAATCTGTGTAAAAAACGATATCAAGATCGCGCTGAAGGGCTAGTTGGATTAATGCTGACTGAACCGGTTGAGCTGGGATATCAAAGGTAAATTTGGGGGGCGGTTGAGCCTGTGCTGAAGCCAAACATGAGAGCCAGATAAAGACAGTCAGTAAACGAAAACACCGGGCTCTCACAGACTTATTCCTGGTCTATGAAGGTCAGGTAGGGACTTAGCGTGGTTACTGCAATCGGTATTGATTGTGCCAGATTCTGAAGTGATCGGACGGGATCATCGATATCTAACACGCCGCTTATGCGCAGACTTTTCAGAGTCTCATCACGGATCATCATACGACCATCATAGTAACGCCCAAGCTCTTTGATCACCTCTTCGAGTGTGCGGTCGATAAAAACGTACTTGCCATTCATCCACGCGGCTGCTTGCGTTTGATCCACCTGTTTGATGGCGGTGAAACTTTCCTGCTGTTCGAGCAGACTGACTTGCTCGCCTTCCTCTAGAATAATCGGCTTGAGCGTAGGACTCAGTCCGGCAACATTCACACTGTGCTCTGTGACGATGACCGAGGGTGGTGCATCTGCCTGCTTACGGACGATGAATGCGGTACCCAGGGCTGTGACATACATGTCACCGGCTTTGACCACAAATGGCCGGTTTTGGTTAGGCGCTACCTGAACATTAATTTCGCCATTGATCAGCTCAATCAGACGCGTTTTTTGATCAAATTCCACATCAATGGCCGAATCTGTATTCAATGTCACCACTGAGCCATCGGCAAGCGTGACTTCATCTCTGGTGCCGGTGAATGTGTAGTGATCCGTGGACATGACATAGTAGGCCTCTTGCCACCAAATCATCGAAGTGAGGGTAAACATGACGGTGGCAGCGATGGGTAATAAATGGCGCGAGAACCATCCAGAGGTTTGATTTAAGACTAGCTGCTGCGCTTCGCCAGTGACGCTTTCCACTTGTGTCTGCTCAATGGGATCATTAACCTGCTCAGCATCCACCTGACCCATCAATTGCCAGGCTTGCTCGACCTCATAGAATATCTCACCGTGCAATTCGTCTTCTGCTAACCAGTCGGTAAATCTGTCCTCATCACCCTCAGCCATAGCCCCGGTCTCAAGCTTAATGAGCCAGTCCTGTGCCTGTTTATGTATGAAGGGATGTTCGTTTTGCATAATCGTATTTTCTGCTCAGTCTGTATTTAGACGAATAACCTCAACGTTTGAGTAATTAATTTTCACTTTTTGTTAATTTTAGCTGACAGTGTTGAATTGCTCGACGCAAATGCTTCTCAACCATATTAACACTGATCCCCATAGTCGCTGCCACATCAGCCTTATCGCGTTGCTCGAGTCGCTGCATTTTAAATACTTGTCTGGTTTTCTCTGGCAGCTCGTTAACCGCAGCAATGACGATGGCTAATTTTTGCTCCTGCACTAGCTGTTTTTCAGGCGAGGCTTCATCGATTTGCTCAAAGGCGACCTCTGGATCAGCATCCACTATTCGTGCTCGCCGACGCTGGAAGTCAATCGCTAGATTATTAGCCATTCGATATAGGTAGGCCTTGGGGTATTTTATTTCGCTCTGCTCGGATTGGCTGCTCAGCTTGATATATAAATCTTGTAGAAGATCTTCGGCTTCGGCATCGTCACTACATCGCTTACGGATGTAACCCAACAATGCCTCCTGATGTTCGTTATATGCTTGTAATAGCCCTGAATGCAATCCTGACCTCTGGTGTTAACAGGGGATACTATGTGGTTGAGTATACGAAAATTCCGGTCTGATTGCAGTGTCTGAGCGGGGTACAACGATGTATTCGAGACATCAGTCACAGTTTATTGCGGCTGGTTCATAACACATGATTGTATTGATTAAAATTAATATTCATAAAATGTACATTAAATATACATAAAATGTACATAGTTTGCCCAAATGTTACTCGCCTAAGTGCACATGATCCATTTTCTTTAATCTATTCAATGAGATAACTCACACCACGCCTGTTGGCACACATTTCGCTACTCCTATTGCTAATGCTTCTTAGAGCAACATGAAAATCATGTAATTGCACAATGGCTAACTAATAGGATCGATTATGAACATTGCCACAAACAATGCGCCGTCTGAAAACAAGACACAGAGCAGTATCCCTGGTCGTGGTATTTATACTGAAGAGGCGCGTCTGGAGCGACTGGATTTTGTCCGGCAGTCAACCGGCTCTAAGCTTAGTGGTATGGATGAATGTCAATTTGACGCCGAAAAGTTATCTGGCAACATCGAAAATCTTATTGGCTCAATTGAGCTACCGCTTGGTATCGCCGGACCGTTGTTGATTAATGGCAGAAATGCCCACGGTAATTTTTATCTACCAATGGCTACCAGTGAAGGAGCATTGCTTGCTTCTACCTCTAGAGGTGCCACAGTGATAACAAAATCCGGTGGTGTCACAACCCGCGTCTTAAGACAACAGATGATGCGTGTACCACTCTTTGTTCTGTCCAACTTACAGGATGCCATCATCTTCTCTAACAGTGTTACCGAGCTAGTCGAGCAACTGCAAGAGCAAGTTCGGCACGTATCCAAGTATGCCAAGTTAACCCAGGTTGATCCGGTATTAATCGGTAATCAGGTCCATGTTCGGTTTGTGTACGAGACGGGTGACGCCGCTGGCCAGAATATGACAACCACCTGCACCTGGCATGCCTGTCAGTGGCTCATGAAGCATATTAAGAAGTCCCTTGGCATTCAATTTGAGGATTTCTGGATAGAAGGCAATATGGCCGGCGATAAAAAAGTCAGTTATCAATCCTTTATTGCTGGTCGCGGTACACGTGTCAGTGCTGAGGTATTTATTCCGGCGGATGTACTGTCCCAGACTCTCAAAGTCACCCCTGAGCAGATGGTCAAGTGTCACCAACTAGGTATGGCTGGCGCCTGTCAGTCAGGCATGGTGGGCTACAACATTAATACCGCCAATGTTATCGCCGCTGTGTTTGCGGCAACGGGTCAGGATATAGCCTGTGTGCATGAATCTAGTGTTGCACAGTTACATGTGCAAGCTGAGGAAAATGGCATTTATGCCTCTATCCTTTTACCTTCGTTAGTAGTCGGTACGGTCGGTGGCGGTACCGGTTTGCACAAGCAGAATCAGATGTTAGATATGATGGGCTGCGCCGGTCCGGGACGAGTGGGTAAATTCGCCGAAATCATCGCCAGCTTCTGTCTGGCACTCGATATCTCGACCATGAGTGCCATCATCAGTGGCCAGTTTGCCAGTGCCCATGAAGCGCTTGGCAGAAACCGTCCGGTGGATTGGTTCAAGCGCGAAGATCTGGATCAGACATTCTTTAGCCGCACGCTAGCACAGCATTTTAATGAGCCTGAACTCCAGGTTTCAGCAATCACGACCAATACTGATCTGGCGATGGAAAGCAGCATCATCAGCGAGCTGACAACGCGAAAAATTGATAAATACATCGGACTTTCAGCCCACACATTACGCTACCAGCGCCCCAACCAAACTGAGACTAAACTCGATGTGGTGGTCAAGGTAAAACCGCTCGATAAAGAAGTGTTGTTGATGGTCAATGGCATGGCCAGTATGTGCTCTGCCAGCTTGCGCGATGCCCACAAGCAATGGAAACAGGATATCGGTTTCAGTGGCACTCATGTGCGTGAATTGGCGATTTACGAGCAAGACAACGAACAATTTAAGCGCTATCTGCCGACCTGCTATGGTACATATCAAAACGCGGATCGTGAGGCCTATATCCTGCTCATGGAGCAGCTAAACGACGTCATCCTGAAAGACACCGCTGACGATATCCAAGACTGGCAGGCGGTTCATATCGAGTCGGCGATTGAGGGTATAGCCCGACTTCACAGTGTTTGGTATAACCAAACAGACACTCTGGCCAAGCATGATTGGATTGGCACCATTCAAAACAGTGAGCGCATGCATGAGATGTCAGAATTGTGGCTTCAGTTGAGTAATCACGCCGCTGATGAGTTCCCCGAATGGTTCGTCGACCGAGATCTGGCGCACATGCAGCGCTTGGCTAGAAATGTTAAGCGTTGGTGGTCGGAAATTGATGCGATGCCGAAGACACTCATCCATAACGACTTTAATCCCAGAAATATCTGCCTGCGAGAGGCAACCGATAGCTCAGATAGCTTTGGCTACCGTCTCTGTGCGTTTGATTGGGAGCTCTCGACAATTCATATTCCACAAAGAGATCTGGCGGAATTTCTTTGTTTTGTTATGACTGATCAAGCGACCAAAGCCGAAATCGATGCCTATCTGCAGTTGCATCGTGTGACATTAGAAAACCAGATCGGAAAAGCCATTGACCCAGAAATCTGGTTCCGTGGCTTTCAGTTAAGTCTTTATGATTTTGCCATTGGTCGCTTCATGTTTTATGTCATGGCACACACCTTCAGACACTACCCATTCATGCAGCGGGTTGCTACCACACTGAGGCATCTGATCCGCCTTTATTCACGAGGATGCGAATAATGACTACTCCAACTGTACTCACTAATCTGATGGCCTGGTCGCACGAGCGATTTCCCCTGTCGCAGGGGATATTTGTTGCAGTATTGGTTGCGACAGCGATTTTTTATGGCCAATTCCTGAGCCACAACGGACCGATGGTAATTGGTATCAAGGAAGTCGCTGGCTTCTTTGCCTGTTGGAGTATCTTTCTGGTACTGCGCATTCTGGATGAACATAAGGATTATATTGAAGACTGCATTAATCATCCGCAGCGGGTTTTACAAAGTGGCCGTATTCGCTTAATTCACTTAAAGCTTGTGGCACTGGCCTGCATTGTATTTCAGGCGGTTGTGGTGCTGTCCATTGATTCCGGTGTGGGATTAACCACGCTCTACTGGATCTCAGTGATTGCCTGGTCAGTACTAATGACTTTCGAGTTCTTCGTGCCTAAATGGTTGCATAACAATCAACTTGTCTATGGTCTGTCGCATATGTTGATCATTGTATTTATCCTGGCATGGCTTGCTCAACTTGGGATCAGTAGCGACCAATCTGCGCTGCGAACTGATGGCTTATGGTGGTTACTTATCATGGGTCTTTCGGCGGGATGTAGTTACGAATTGACCCGCAAGGCATGGGCAATTACCGAAGAGAAGGAATCTATTACCTCCTATCGCAGAATACTTGGCACTCACGGTGTTGCATGGGCAATCGCGATCAGTCTGATCATTGCGATCGCCATGAGTCAGTGCATGATTGCCACCATCGCTCCTGCCACGGATACAGCTAACTTATTTATAGTTCAGATTGTGGTTTGGTTTGTCGCACTCATTGCCTTACTAAACTATTCTCTGGCGCCAACAGTAGCGCACCGCAAGCGTAATGAATTAATGGTCAGTCTCTGCATGCTGGTGATTTATTTAATGCCGCTGATAGCGATGCTGCAGCAAAGGAGTGTGCAATGGTAAGCAATACAGACATGATCATGACCTCTGCTGCTGTGCGCTCTTCCGGGAGTGTTCATCAGGTTGGTGGCAAGGCGATGGGATTGGCACGCCTGGCGAAAGCCAATGCAGCTGTACCTGCTTGGTTCGTGGTGACCAGTCGAGCCTTTGTGGATCATCTTGAGCAAGCGGATTTGCTGGACTTCTTCGACGCTGAATATAGTGCTGAAATGATCACTAACAGTGGGCAGATGTCACTGATTCAGGAGAAGATAAAAACCATCGAACTCGATACAGAGATGGTTGCTGACATTGCACGTGCGTTAACCGAAATAGGTCCAGGTCCCTATGCAGTACGAAGCTCGATGGTCGATGAGGACTCTGATGCCTCATCATACGCTGGACAGCTCGATACATACCTGTATCAACATACCCCTGAAGAGATATTAGTTGCGCTCAAAATGGTCTGGGCTTCGAGTTTAAATGCCCATGTGTTGAGCTATCGCACGCGAACGCACTCTGCCTTGGATTTACCGGTGATGGGTGTGGTGATTCAGCAGATGGTCATGGGCGATGTTTCCGGTGTCAGTTTCTCCTCGCATCCGGTGAGCGGTGTTCGTGAGCATGTACTCATCAATGCCGCCTGGGGTCTTGGTGAGGGAATTGTCAGCGGGTATTGTGATGCAGACGAATTTACCTGTGATCAACAGGGGCGTACTCTTGAGCAGCACATTGCCAAAAAAGATCAGGCCATCGTCTGTGCTGAGAATGGCTGTGGTGTTGCGACAGTCTCAGTGCCAAATGATGAGCAAGACATTGCTTGTTTGTCGCCAGTACAAGTTGCTGAACTGGTGAATGAGACCTTACGTATTGCGACTTACATGGGTTGTCCACAAGATGTTGAGTGGACCTTTTGTGATGGCCAATTGCATATCCTGCAAGCCAGACCCATCACGGCTTTACCTATTCAGGCTAATATTGACGGGCCGCGACAGGTATTCGATAACAGTAATATTCAGGAGAGTTATTGTGGTGTTACCACACCACTGACTTTCAGCTTTGCCGCCAGAGCCTACCACTCAGTATATAACCAAACCATGTCTGCTCTGGGTTTCTCTGCTGCTGAAATTCGCGCCCATGATGAGCGCCATCGCCATTTGTTAGCGCTACTGAAAGGCCGGATCTATTACAACATCAATAACTGGTACCGTGGTTTATTACTCTTGCCCGGCTTTGGTCAGAACAAGGCCGATATGGAGCAAATGATGGGCTTAACTGATCCGGTTGATTTCATTGAAGATCAACAGTTGAGCTTGGGACAGAAGGTGGTGCGGTTACCCGGTGTGTATCGTGCCATTTATCGCCTATTTATTGCCTTTCGCAGGTTAAATACTGACGTACCCGACTGGTTAGCGCAGTTTGAAAGCACCTATCAACAACTTGATCGTGAAAGCTTCAAAGAGGCATCTTTTTCACAGTTGATGGACTACCTTGAACGTCTTGATGACGAAGTGCTCAGTCACTGGCATACGCCGATCATCAACGATTTTGCGGTGATGATCTACAGCGGCCAGTTGCGCCGAGCCATTGCTTCACTCGATGTTGATGATGCCGACACCTTGTTGCAACAACTCCTCTCGGGTGAGGAGGGTATTGAATCAACCCGACCCACACACCTGTTGATGCAACTTGCGGCAGAGATTAGCCAACAGCCAAAGTTACGCAGGCTGATTATGGCTGGTCACTATGCTGCGGCCATTGAGCGTATGCAGAAGCATTCATCACTGTATGCATCCTACACTCAGTTTATAGAGCGCTATGGGGATAGGACGATAGGTGAGCTAAAACTGGAAACTATCTCGCTTAGAGAAGATCCGAGCTTTGTGTTTGATGTTGTCAAAAACTACCTCAAGCAGGGTGTGTTGGATTATCAACAGATACAAAACAATGAACAACTAAAGCGTGCAGAAGCAGAGCAAACCTTACGTGCAAAACTATCGTGGTGGCGCGCCGGTAGGGTCTTCAAGACGCTGACTAAGACACGCTCTGCCATTAAGCATCGCGAAAATATGCGCTTGACCAGAACCCGGGCGTTTGGCATTGCACGTGATTTATACATTGCACTAGGCCACCGTTTACATGAAGCAAACTTACTGACCAAGCCACGCGATATTTTTTATCTGACGGTTGAAGAGATCCGTGATTACCATAAAGGTCGGGCTGTGACCACCAACCTCAAAGGCTTAACAGAACTCAGAAAAGCAGAATATCAGGCCTACCAACGTGAGCCGGTATCACATCAGGTAGAAACTCTTGGTCCGGTGTATATGGGTAATGACTTTCGGGCTGCAAAAGTTTCACAAGCAAATCCAGATGAGGATGGTCTCAGTGGCATCGGCTGTTATCCCGGGGTTGTTGAAGGCCAGGTGAAAATCATCACGGATCCACGCAGTAACATGGATTTAGACGGTCACATACTGGTCGCTGAGCGAACCGATCCGGGTTGGACGCCATTGTTTCCTGCTTGCAAAGGCATATTGGTTGAGCGCGGAAGTACGCTGTCACATTCAGCCATTATCGCCAGAGAACTGGGTATACCAGCCATTGTCGGGATCCCCGGTCTGCTGCAAAAACTACAGGGAAATGAGCAGGTTCGGCTAGATGGCACAACAGGCTCAGTGACAGTGATCCAACCATCCGAACTAGAAAACAATTCCACTAAAGTAAGGGAGTTTAGCTGAAATGAATGCTATCCAAAGTGAAACCATGCGCAGTGAAATAGCACAAAAGATGTCGCTCGATATCGTCCGATACAGTCAGGTATGGGAGGACTACTCAGTGTTATGTCATGGTCTTGAAATCAGCGAGGGTGATGAGGTGCTCTCTATTGCCAGCTCGGGCTGTAATGTCTTCGCCATGCTACTGGCCGGAGCCAAAAGTGTGACTGCTATTGATATGAGTCCGGCACAGATAGCGCTTGTGGAGTTGAAAATTGAGGCTATTAAGGCGTTATCCTATGAACAGTTTCTTGCCTTTGTTGGTGTTAGAAATGAGCCAACCCATAGATTAATCACCTACCAAATGATCCGCCCTAGTCTTTCACCGCGTTCCCGCGAATTTTGGGATGCCCATGAGGACTCTATAGAGAAAGGCATCATTAATATCGGGTTGTTTGATCGCTATTTAAGACTATTTCTCGAGACAAAAATCAGTCAACTATGGCCAAAAGAGGCTGTTGAAGCGTTGCTCGGTGCTAAAACCATTGCGGAGCAACAACATATGTACCAGTCCTTGTGTAACACAGAAGAATTTCGTCAGGCATTTGTTCATCATGCCAGTCAGGAGATCATCAGTCTCTTTGGTCGTGATCCTGCACAGTTCAAGTATGCTGTGACAACGGATCTTGGTCAGCATTTCTTAGCTCGTTTTGAGCATGCACTGATGCAGGTGAGTAACATCGGAAATTTTTACATGGAATATTGCTTAGTCGGTAAATATCGCAATCCAGAGCAGGGCCCACCGTACTTACGCAGAGACAATTTCCAGCGTCTAAAATCATTGGTTGACCGCATTCACCTGGTCACTGAGGAACTTGAGGTATATCTAAGTCGCGCTAAGGATCGGCAGTTTAATAAAGTGAACCTGTCTGATGTATTTGAATACATGAGTGAAGCCGATGCCGATGAACTATTCTCATTGCTTTCAAAGCGAATCGCCACAAAGGGACGCCTGGCCTACTGGACGCTACTTGTTCCGCGTCAACCGCAACAAGCACTGAATCAGCAACTGTGTTTTTTGCAGGATAAAAGTGAATTGCTACATCGCTTTGATCGCACCTGGTTTTATAACTCATTTAATATCTACGAGGTGCATTAAGCATGGCATTTGTGATCCGTTATCGCTGGTTACTACTGGGTCTGATGCTCATTACGGTTGCATCTGTTATGAAGGGTGTTGGTCCAGCACTCGTACCCAACAATTCGTTGAGTGTTTGGTTTCTCGATGAGGACCCTGCGGTTAGAGAATACCGTGAGTTTCAACAGCTATTCGGTAATGATGAAGTTGTCATGCTACTGATCGAGTTTCCTGATGGGGTGATGAATCAGACAACCTTTGCCAAGCTGCGCACGCTGAAATCAGATATTGAGGCCATGTCCGGTATTCATGCTGTCTATGATGTGAGTTCGCTGGCGGATCGCTTATCACCACAGGCATTAGAGGCATTCAATAATAATAGCCTGATCAAGACGTATTATGTCGATGCTCAAGACAAGATGACTTTGCTGTGGATTGAGATGACGGTGTCAGAGACTATCGACTCTGAAAGACAACAAATCATTGAACAGCTGAAAACATATCTCACACAACAACTGCCAGATAACACCTATCACCTGGGCGGGATTGGCGTAATGTACACCGCCCTGAATGAGGTCACTGAGCACGATTTTGGAATTTTTCTAAGCATTGGTTTCATGCTCCTGCTAATCACCATGGGATTCGTGTTTCGTAGCACCTTATTCAGCATCACGACACTCATCATACTGAGTATGGCCATTCTTGTAATGTATGGTTTTTATGGCATGAGTGGTCATCAGATTAATATGGTGACCTCAGTGTTACCGATCATTGTGCTGATCCTCGGGGTAACCGATATCGTCCACTTCCCGGCAGCATATCAGCGCATGGCAAAGCAATTTCCAGCGCTTGATAGCAAGGCGTTGGCCCACAAGACAATTGCTGACATTTTCTGGCCCTGTTTGCTCACCACCTTAACCACTTCGATTGGATTTTTAGCACTAACCAATACCAGTCTTTCCGCCGTCAGAGAGCTGGGTTTATTTGCTGCTATTGGCATCATGGCAGCCTTTGTGAATACCCTGATTTTGATGACCTTTGTGTATCTATTCAAGTCCAATAGCCCATCAGCATCGCAGTACAAGTACATCGACCGCGTGCTTGAGAGAACGCAAACATTTGTCAGAAACCGACTATCTACTGCATGGCTGATTATTATCATTGTTACGGCGTTTGCCTTTGTTGGCAGCAGTCAGGTTAAAGTCGATACACTGACGTCAGATTATCTACCCAAGGAGCATCAATCACTGCTGGACCATCATGCGATTGAGTCGAAATGGGGTGCTTACAATGTATTGGAGTTTGTTATTGAACCCAGCGCGGGATATCAGATTACTGACGTTGAAATTATTGATGCGATTGATGAGTTCGTCACCAGAGCAACCGAATTACCTGAAATTCACTCAGGTCTGAGTATCAACACTCTCTATCAAGAGATGGCAAACACCAACATGCCGCTTGATTTTAGCAATCGGAGTACTGAGGGTAATCCAGTGGCGATATTCCAATCGGAAGATGGCATGTATGGTCGGTTAAAATTATTTGGCACCATGTTAAGTGCGCGCGAGTTGAGCGACCTACTGGATGAGCTGTCGATGATATCTGAGCAGGTCATCGGCGAGATGGGAACAATTGCGCCGAGCGGCTACCTACCGCTTTACACGAAAATCATTGACTACATTATTCAGGCTCAAGTGGATAGTTTTACCCTGGCACTAGCCTGTATATTTTTGATTATCCTCATCGGCTTCAAGTCGTTGAAATATGCGCTGATTGCGACCATAGCAAACCTGTTTCCAGTGCTGATGATGTTTTCAGTTATGGGCTTTGCTCAGATCAATCTTGATATTGCCACCGCGAGTATTGCCGCCATCGTGCTCGGGATCGCGATAGACGATACCATCCATTTTCTCTGGTCCTGGCGCAGAGCCGAGCTAGATGGTTTGAGCTGGCATGAGGCGGTCGAATATACCTACGCTAAGGTTGGCAGGCCAGTGATCATCAGCTCTGTGCTTTTAATCAGTGGCTTTGCCATCCTTATGGCTGGCACCGGCGCTACGGTGTTCTATTTTGGTCTGTTGACCTGTGTCGCTGCACTGGCGGCTTTATTTGGTGACCTGTTACTACTGCCAATGATCATGAAACTCACCCATAAGGAAGTACGCGTATGAGAATCGTTGATGCCGAAACGTTTACTGCTGCCAGAGAGCAGCTCGACCCAATCGCACTCGCCGGCATACCAGAGTCCTATGAGCGCTACTGGTTAGCGGAAGACTCGCCTTATGAGGGCAGCATCATCTGTGCATTGTTTGAGCACCATGCTGAGGTCGTGGCGCGTATTGCGATATTGCTACCCAAGGATAGCCAACAAGCCAATTTTTGTTTCTATGGTCGCAGAGCCGACCTTTCTGAGGCTCAGGTGGCGGCAGTGCTGCGAGATTTAGTGCAGTGGCTGGAGTTAAATCAAACTCAGACGCTAGAGGGACCAGTCGAATTTTCTACCTGGAATGCCAATCGATTCGTCAGCAAGCAAGGTGATTATCCCTGGTTTGATGGTGAGCAAAGCATGCCGGAATATCACTTTCATGATTTTATTGCAGCTGGATTTCATACCAGCGCACAGTATGTCAGCTCACTGGTAGATGACCTGAAATATTCCATTGAGGTCGGCTTATCCTATGGCGTCGATAAGGCTGTAAGTCAGATGGACATTCGATACTTTTGTGGTGAGGAAATCATCACCATGCTACCTGAACTATATGACTTGTCAGCTCAGGTATTTGCTGATAATTACCTTTACTCGGCCATCAGCTATGAGCAATTCTGTCAACTATACACACCTGTGTTAGACCGTGATTGTGTGGTTATTCTGGCCAGTATTGAGGAGCGCCCAGTTGGCTTGGCATTCAGTTATGCGACCGGTCATTTTGGGCTTGAGACAGGCTCTGAAAAACAAAAAACTGCGGTCCTGAAAACCATTGGTGTTCATCCCAGTGCCAGACAACAGCATGTGGGTATTGGCGTGAGCTACCTGACCCACAAATTTTGGTTGGAGCGGGGTTATCAGCGCATTATTCATGCTTACATGAAAGCAAATAATGTCTCTAGCAAGATGTCGGACACCTATGCCCATGATTTTCGTGAATATGCCTTGGTTAAATGGAGCGGACGATGAATATTTATCAGTACATCAATGCCCATGTTCAGGCATCCCCGGATCTGCCTGCGTTGGTTGAGCTATCGGATAATGAGAGCCATCGGATCACCTATCAGGAATTTGACCGCTCGGTGAAAGCGCTTGCCAGTTACTTAATTGAATGTGGTATCGAAAGGCAGGATCGGGTCATTGTGATGGTACCGATGCAAATAGAGCTTTACGTTGCCATATGTGCTGTTATTCGCATTGGTGCGGTGGCGGTATTTATCGATCCACATATGCCCAGAAAAGAGTTTGAGCATTGCTGTGATCAGGTTGCAGCGAAGGCCTATATCAGTTCGCGTAAAGGGCAGCTATTGCGTCTGTTAAATGCGTCTTTACGCAGGATCAAATGCCATATCACCACAGACTGGATGCCGGGTTTCTTGGCCAAGCCGATGCAGAGCATTCTGCAACAGGGCGTGGTTAACGATTTACCAGAGCTCAATTGTGCTGAGGATGAACCGGCACTTGTCGGTTTTACAACTGGCAGTTCAGGTAAGCCCAAGGGAAGTATTCGCACGCACAAGTTTCTTAACGCTCAAATTGAGGCACTCTATCAACCCAGCGAAAAGCGCGCCGCCAGGATCGATGTGCCGGGATTTGCTGTATTGCCGTTGGATAATCTCATCCGTGGAAGGACAACACTATTGCCGCCTATTGTGCCGGGCAAGGTTGCCAAAATTAATGCCGATATCGTTATCTCTCAGGTTTTAGCACGCCAACCTGACATGATGAGTGGCTCACCGGCCTATTTGGATAAAATCTGTCGCGCAGCACTCGCTAGTGGCATCACGCTGCCAAGCATCAACATTTTATTTTCTGGCGGTGCGCCAATATCCAAGACCCAGTTACAGCAGATGAAACAGGTTTGGACTAACGCGCGCATTATGATGGTGTATGGCTCTACTGAAGCTGAGCCGGTATCACGCATTGATGCTGATGAATTTATTGAACAGTGTCATCCATTGACCGAGCAGGGGACTGGTTTATGTGTTGGTTATCCGATTGAACAAATTGAGGCTCGGATTATTGATATTGAGATGAAAAGTGCCTCTGTGGGATCAGTCGACGCCATCGCATTAGCAAACTATTCGGTCGGTGAAATAGTGGTCAAAGGTGCACATGTGAACACCCAGTATTGGTCTGGTAGTGTCGATCAGAAGCGCAACAAAATTCAGGCGGATGATGGTATTTGGCATCGAATGGGAGATGCTGGATATATCGACGATTTGGGTCGATTGTGGTTAGTAGGGCGCTGTCACACCGCCATGCCATCGCCATGGTCTGCAGAACTGACACCGGCCAAGCAGTTTGATTATCAACGTGCCCCGTGGATTTTTTCTTATCAGGTCGAGTTGGTGATTAATATGCTGCCGTTTGTTAAGCAAAGTGCATATGTCCGCCACAACAACCAGTTCTATCTTTTGATTGAAAGTCGTGCATCTCAGTTGACGGCTGAAGAGCAGCGTACCTGCATACGTGAGGCGATCGGTAACTTTCCGCTCGATTCCATCGTATTTGAGACGTTACCTGTGGATGCCAGACATAACAGCAAGATTAATTACACCCAGGTAAAGGCAAAGTTGGAGGCATCAGCATGACCAGTCATATGAATAGTCTCGCCAGATTAAATCAACTGGCCGAGAGCAAGGGCTATGACATTGAGGATATCAACTGGAACCGCAGCGTCGATCGGGAATTGCTGTGGGGTCCGGAGGCGCTTGGGCCGCTAACCTATTTACCGGCGTATACACGTCTGAATGCGATCGAAAAACGTCGTCTGAATCAGTTATTTTCAATGGGTGTGTGTGAGCAGTTTGTGTGGCTGGAGGAGAATATTCTGGTCAAGACATTATCCAAAGTACTAACCCAGTGGCACTTTGATGCAGAATTTACAGAGGCTATCCATCATTTTATCGATGAGGAGAAAAAACACACCGAGATGTTTTGGCGTGTATTGGAGAAATCAGAACCTGAGTGGTACCGACAACGGCAGTTTAGATTGTTTAACACCTCTAAATTACAGACCTGGTTTATCAATCGTGTGGTCAATCATCCCACTGTGTTGTTGGTTTGGTTATGGATGGCAATTTTCTTTGAAGAAAAAACCGTCAGTTATTGTCAGCACTACCAGCGTGCGCAAAAACAAAATCCTGACACGATGGATGCCTTGTATCGAGACTTACATCACTATCATTTTTTGGATGAGGCGAGGCACTTTCAGTTGGATGAATATTTGTTGTCAGAGTGTTATGCCAAGCAGGCCAGTTGGAAGCAGCGGCTTTCCGGACACATGTTTACCAAAATCATGAAGAGTTATACTTCGCCGCAACGAACTTCACGGCAGATTCTAAAGGTCATGGCGATGGAGTTTCCACATTTACAGCAATCGATCATCCCTGAATTTATGGAGCAATTACCGACACTGGCGAACAATCAGGCATTTCAAACCATGGCTTTTAGTAACGATGCGGTGCCGAAGGCTTTGGCTATTTTTAAGCGCTACCCGGAGCTTGATGGCCTCTGGGATTTATTTTGCATCGACGTTTAAACTATCACCGCAAGATGTGAACTGAAACCAAACAGACTTGTGACTAAACATGTTACGATAGCCGCTAAATTCACGTGAGATTTAATCATGACCCAACACCTTCGCCTTATCGTTTGCTTTACCCTTTTTGTTGTCACGAGTTTGTTTCTCTCAAGCCAAGTTTATGGCCATGGAACAGAGCACCCAACCCGATTCATTGCCACCGATGGTGTCGATAAGGGGGATTGTCTGGACTCTCATAACCCATGTCGAAGCATTACCTATGTGGTCGAGTTGGCCGGTAAAGGCGATACAGTAAGAATTGCCGCAGGTGAATACTCCAGTAGTGGTACTGACATGTTCTATCTGCTCAGTGGGTTAGTCAAAATTGAAGCCGGATACAGTCGCGACGATCATTATCAGGTTCGTAATACCCAAACCAATCAAACGGTCTTTTATGGCGTTCCTGAGGCGTATCGAGACAAGGTACACGCCATGGGTTTTCAGGCGGTCAGAGATGGTAAGGCTAAAGATGCCAAAATTTCAAAAGCAGAGCAGGAGATGATTGACAGCTTTGCTAAGTTGAACAACAACAATCAGGCCTTTACTGCCTGTGAGGATGGCTTCGCCGGAGAGTTTGAGTGTAGTCGCATTGATCTGGTATCCAGAATTCCTAATTCAGTGTTAAATTCCGCCAGCCCATCACTCAATGATGTGTGGGGATTCGTTGATTTGAATGATGATCGCGAGTATGCCATTGTCGGCTTAACGAATGGTACTGCGGTAGTTGATGTTACCGATGCTGTTAATCCGGTAGTCGTGGGCCATGTGTCTGGTTTTTCTTCGACCTGGCGCGATCTCAAGGTGTACCAATATTTCGATGAAACAGCCAATGAATACAAAGCCTATGCCTACGTTACCACTGAAGCCTCACAGGGTATGCAAATCATTGATTTAACCGATTTACCCAACAGTATCTCATTGGCTGCAACACTGAATGATTTCAGCACAGCACATAATGTCTACATAAGTAATATTGATTACAGCTCGGGACTGGCATTGCCGGATATGGAAGCCTATATCTACGTGGCGGGCGGTTTTGGTGGCGGTGCGAATGGCTCATTCCGGGTGTATAACCTGACGGATCCTCTGGCGCCGGCACTGGCAAGCACAGCACCGACCGGTACTGGCTATGTGCACGACTTAACCACCATGGTGATTACCGATGAGCGCACTTCTCAATGTTCATTTGAGCACAACCCATGCGAGATTTTGATTGATTTTAATGAGGATGCTGTTGAGATTTGGGATCTTACTAACAAGGATGCACCGTTTCAGATTAGCAGCACCACATATGCCAATCTTGGCTATACCCACTCCGGTTGGTATAGCGATGACAAGATGTTTGTGTTCATCCAGGATGAGATTGACGAGACCACCTTTGGTGGCAATACAGTTCTGAGAACCATGGATATCTCGGACTTATCAGCACCATTCATCAGCAACGTTTATGTGGGACCGACACAGGCCATTGATCACAACGGCTTCACACTGGGTAATTATTACTTCATGTCGAATTATCGCCGTGGCCTGACGGTACTGGATATCAGTGATGCGAATCAGCCCACTGAGATCGGCTTTTTCGATACCTATCCGACACCGGCGGCTAACACAGCCTCTTTTGCTGGTGCGTGGGGTACTTATCCCTATTTGCCCAGTGGTAATGTGCTTATTTCTGACAGCTCATATGGTTTATTCGTTGTCGCTCTCAGACCACCATCATCAGCGGGTATTGTCGGAGTATCACAGCCAACCATTCGCGTCGCTGAGGGGGATGGCAGTGTAACCATTGATGTGGCCAGAACCGTGTCATCTACTGGCGCTCTGTCTGTTGATTATGCCACAGTGGATGGCAGTGCCGTTGCCGGTACTGACTATCAGGCCAGCTCCGGAACCCTGACTTGGGCAGACGGTGATGAGGCCAGTAAGACCATTACCATCACACTCATCGATGATGATCTTGAGGAAGGCAACGAAACGTTCAATGTTGAGTTGAGTAACTTTTCTGATGCCGAAGCTGCCGGCGATAGGATCACCACAATCACCATCAGTGCTAATGATGCTGCCCCACCTGTCACTACACCACCCACCAGAGGTGGCGGCGGGGGAGTGCTTGAGCAATTGCTTCTGGTGTTCCTGTTGTTGTCAGTATTTTACCGAGCTTACACAAGCAAGAACATGGTTCAGCGGCGTCACTAACACGCCGCAATATTCAGTTACGTTTAGCTAATTTTTCGTTCAGTTTATATTCATAAACTGGGTATTAAAGTGTCTGTGATCTTTGACAAAAAACTGGAGAATTACAGATGAAAAAATTTTGGCTAATAGGGATATTTTTCTTTGCAACAAGTATGCTTTATGCGGACAGTCGCGATAAATTAATTTTTGCGCTCGGTGCCGGTAATGCTGACTACACCAAAGGTGCATTCAATGATGACGAGACACTGGAGACGCTCTCATTCGGGTATCAGTATAGTGACTTTTATTCGCTTGAATTGAGCTACATCGATTTAGGACGGGTAACTGATCGATACTTCCCAAGCAACGTTGTTACTATTTCACCTGACGTCCTGACACTGGAAAGTAAGGGCTTAACAATCGCACCTACATTTGATTTCAGCCTATCTAATAACTGGTCTGTCTCAACCAGAATTGGACTCTCTATCCTTGATACAGATAAGCAATGGGCGGGTGGCACTGTGCTCGAGGATTTTTATCTTGATGATACCGGAGGTACAGAAACGAAATTCTTCTATGGCTTCGGGCTCAAATACGATATTGACGATTCGATGTCTTTTGAATTGAACTGGGATAACTATGAGGTTGAGTCAGTTGATGTAGACGCTGTGTATGCCAAACTGAACTTTTATTTCTAAGTGCTCAACCTATGACTAATCATTAAAGCGGCATGGTGAAAACCAGAGATAGTTTTCACCATGCCTTGTCAGATGATATTACTGACACAGACCAGTACTGGCACCAGTATCCAGTGGTAATGCGCCAGTCGCTGAACTGACACAGAAGTTGACACTGACACCACCGCTCGCCGTGCTTGAGGTGAGCAATGTTATAGTACCATCACTTCCCGTTACACCACTTGCAGTTTCGTTGAATGTCCCACTAAAGTCACCTGTCACGGCGACACCTGCGGCTGGATTACCAAGGTTATCCAGTACAGTGATAGTGGCTTTACCATATTTCTTGCCACGACCAGCACCTTGCGTTCCTGTAGCAACATTTGAGATAACAATATTGGTTGCCTCACCACCTGGCTCATCGGTCACATTTATAGTCACAGAGGCGGTGTTTGTGGCCCCCTCATTATCAGTAACCGTCAACTCAACAGTGTACTCACCGGCTGATGCATAACTGTGATTAGGCGATTGAGCGGTGCTTGAATTGCCATCACCAAAGTCCCAACTATAGCTTGCTATTGAACCGTCAGGATCAGAGCTTCCGGAGCCGTCAAAACTGCAATCAAGATTGGTACATGACTGAGAGATATCAGCGGTAGGCGATTGATTTGGTGTACCACTACCTTCCCCCATGATATGGAAATTATCTAAGACGTAAGTATCGCCATTGAAAGTGTTTGCATCGATCAGGATAGCCATTGAATCCACCGCTGAATCGGCTGTTGCACCATCAAGTCTGTCCTGCAGGGTAAATGTCAATGTTTGCCAGCCATTCGCATTATCAATAGTCGCCAGATACCGGCTATGACGTCCCCCGGGGAAGTTTGTCGGTGTTGCTGTGCTGCTATCCTCTAACTGGACAATGATAGGCTTGCCGACCAAACCAGCATCGGTGTTGTTGACATCAATCTCGAATACTTTCTCAGCATTCACAAACACTCCGGCATCCGGAATAGCGGATGTGGTTGCCGCAATGACGTCGTATTGGCTCGCACTATCTCGGGTATAAGTTAAGACACCGCCTGAGACGACATAATTTCCGCTCGTTGAGGTCACTTGTATGTTGGCTGTACCGTCGTAATCATCAAGCACAGTCTCCACACTTTTCGCCGCACCCACATAAACATTGGTTGTTACATCACAATTTGAGGTAGACGCTGTGAGTGTTTGTGTAGTGCTCGCACTTGCAGCATCCCAGATGACGGTTGCTGATGAGTTCGATGAACTAACGACGCTACCGCCGGTTACTGACCAGCCGGTTGCTGAGCCGTTTTCTAATTGATAGGTCATTTCCCGACCTGGAATTCCCAGATGAGAGCCACTCAAATTCGCCTGATTACCACCATATACCCTGACATAATCAACTAATAATGTTTGTGGTAACGCCTTATCATCAACACTGCCACCCCAAGTTCCGCCAACTGCCAGATTGACGATGAGGTGAAATTGATTACGCCCATCAAACGGCCAGTCTTCAGGTTGAACATCAGCCACAGTTTTAGTTGAATAGAGCAGGTTGTCGACATACCAGCGGATTTCATTGGCATCCCATTCAATGGCATACACATGATAGTCGTCCGACCAGCGAGCAGGAGGTTGCATTAAAATATTACCCTGAGTTGAGCGATTGCCGGGGTAGGGCTGTCCGAAGTGCAGCGTGCCATAAACAAACTCTGACTGCTGACCTATCGTTTCAACAATATCGATTTCTCCGCTCATTGGCCAACCTTGCGCTGGGTCGGTGGGTAGCATCCAGAATGCTGGCCACATACCCTGACCTGCGGGTAACTTCATTCGTGCTTCATAGCGTCCAAATGTCCACTCACCACTGTTAGGCATATTCGCTGTGCGTAAACGGGCTGAGGTATATTTTGAACCTCTGTTGCGCTCGCGTTTAGCAGTGATTGTGAGAATATCGTTAGCGACCGTTGCATTCTCAGCTTTATAAAACTGCAGCTCGCTATTACCCCAACCGCAGATCCCCAAAGCACAACCATCGCCTATTTGCGGCTCCCAGTTGTTGGTGTCAAGAGAGTTGCCAGAAAATTCGTCACCCCAGATAGGCGTCTGGCAAAGTTGAGCATTGATTGATGAGAATGAGAGACAGACAAGTAGAAGTACGAAACTTCTCATGTGAGTTTTCATCGACCATGGCTTTATTATCATAATAGTTCCCCCCTAATGGAACGCCGTGTCGTTTTATTGTATTTTTATGCTTTTTATTCTAATTATACGACTTATAAGATAGCAAATTTAGATTGCTTGGGGTTTTGCTTGAGATAAGTGGGACTAATGGCACGATGAAATGCCCTGGCGCATTTGCGAATCTGTCAAAAAGACGTACGGCATTTTGTTCACTTGCGCTCATTGTTTAGCTTTAGGTTGTCTATCTTGCCATTTTTTTGCGTTGATGGGGTCGCCTGCCATGGTCAGAATTTGTGACATACGACGGTACAACAAGCCAAACTCCTTATCACGACCTTCTTTGATTATTTGCTCGGCGTAGCGCTGTGCACCGGCGACATAACGCGTCAGATCACGCGACTTGTTGTACTCCTTGGCGTATTTAACCAGAGTACCGTAGGCTCTTAATGTCGACCCGATTTGATCCGGATAATCGTCGATTACGGTCTGTAGATATTCAGCGCCCTTGTCATACTCGTTAATGCGCATAAAGCTCAGACCGAGCCAGCCAAT
>CAZLIR010000004.1:13164-28595 GCA_964559635.1 uncultured Enterobacterales bacterium | reverse complement strand
GTCTTAAACTTGGCTTTCAGTTGTTTGATGTTATCCAAGTCAGCTTTTATGTCATTGCGAAGTTGTTTGATCTCCTTGCCCTGACTCAGCAATCCCAGAAGTTTATTGCCGCCACCGGCATTATTTTTTATCGCATCTACACGAGCACGATAAGCATCGATTGCGCTTTGGTCAGGTAAGGCATTAATGTCATTGGTGAGCTGCTCTCTGGTCTGTGCCAACTGCGTTTTAAATGTCTCAACCGCCTCAGGCGTTTGTAATGATTCTTGCTCGATTACCGCCTCTGCATCGGGTAAGTTCGCCACTGCCATATCGCCAAAACCAGTCACGCTCGCCATGGGATTCCATTGTGTCGCTTCAACCCAACGTGGCTCATAGTCACCTGACTCATCACGCGGCGTATTTAAGGCAAAGTCGGTAATGCTCAGTTCATCGACAACGACTTTGTTCCAAAGTAATGCATCAGCATCCAAGTCGACTACAATCTCAGATACTTCAAACAGATTTTTCATGGGTGCTCTGGGATCGGTCACCTTTAAGGTGGAGAGGGTGAGTCTCTGTTCGCTAAACGATGTCTCAACCTCGTCAAGCTCAACCTTAGCACCGATCATTTCTGATCCGGCGGTACGAATTGAGTGTCCGATGATGGGATCGATAAGTAGTACCGTGGTTGTGACTATGATTGCTAATGTGGCAGAAAATACCACTAATCCGGAAATGCGGATCGGAGAGCTCATGATTGCTCTCCCGTTGTGCGGTTATACAGCTGGATGATTGTAGAGCCCTTGAGAATCTGAATGAGTTTGTTTTTTGTTATCCAAGCCATGATATGTTGGCGGTATTGCTTGATGATAAACAGCGATATCAGCCATACAGGAATGAAACTGACCAAGGCAATAAATAGTCCGCCCATGGTGGTACTGTAATTGAACAGACTCAAACGACCCATTTGAGTGTTATACAAACTGGTCCAAATTGATTGATACGTGTCGCTTTGCAGTAAGCTTAAGCCAAACGCCTCCAGAGCTGGTTCGGCCGCTAAGCCGATCAAACTAAAGCCAAAAGCAGCCAGGATAAAACTACCCAGATGCACTCTGAACAATAATACAATGAGAAGTACTAACAGGTTGTGTGGACTAAATAATGGCGTCAGTCCGAGTATTAATGCCAGTGAAATAGCGCTGGCGATGGCCGATGGACTGGCATCAGAATTCAGGATTTTGATGATCTTAAGTAGTTGCAGCATCGGCTTTTAGTCTATTGTTCCTTAGCTGTTTTTTTAGTAGCGTTGGTTTTCTTCTCCGGCATGCCTTCCAGTGGCTTACCGCTCGCAATCCAGCCCTTGATATCGCCATCAAGAGTATGAACATTGCCATAGCCTTTTTCTTCGAGTGCCGTGGCGACGATATTGGCGCGACGACCAGAACGACAATATATTACGACCGTATCATCCTTGTTAACTGCAGCGAGTATTTTCTCAATGTCTGTGTGTGGAATATTAACAGCACTTTTGATGTAGCCGTTTGCATATTCCTCGTTTGAGCGAACATCGAGCACTACAGTATCCGGTTTAGTTGACGTCAATTGCTCGAATTCTGCCTGCGACAGAGGTTTGATATCGGCTTTTGCTATTGGTGAAAGTAACAGTGCGAAAATAATCGCCGACAGTATAGCGAGTGCTTTCATTTGGAGGACTCCTCTGTAATATTCATGACTTGCTCTAAATTCAATCCGGTTAGGCGACGCACAGAGCGGACTAACCAGAACATGATGGTAACTAAAAATACCATCGAGGGTAGTGCAATCACCGGATAACTCAAAAGGGTGAGTTTGCCGAGTTCTTCATTAAATGCTTCAGTTCCCGCCGGGCTGGTGACGATGTAACGTGTGAGAAAATAATTCACAGTAGCAGAGAACATAAAGGTAGCGCTTAAACAGTAGGTTGCTTTGGTTAATAAGCCATGAAATTCTGCAGTAGTGCCTCTCTCTGCCAGGGCTTTATCAACATCATCGACTCGGATCACCGTTGGGTTATAAATCAGCGTCTTAATGAGCGGATAGCGGGTGTAGAGTGAGAATAAAACCATTAAACCGATCACCAGAGGAACGGCAGCTTCTTTAATGGCTAACCACTCCGGATCTAACTTAAGAAGACCAATGCCCCCCGTGAGTAGTACGCTAATCAGGCCGATAATCGAGATGATGTTGAACTTATTCTGAGTGATGCGCTCGTACAGGCCGTAAAAGAGTGGGAACGACAATGCCACGACCAGCCCCCACACAGTTCCCAGGTGCTCTTCACCACTGAACTTCATCAATATGATTGATGGAATAACAATACTGATCAGCAAATCCAGTAATGGATTATTTTTCTTTTGTAGCATGCTTGATTATGATTCGTTGATTGTGGGACTGTTGGTCTCGATATCAGTTAACACGTAACGTCCGCCGAAAGCCTCAAATACAAATGATGTAGCGCTTTCCCAATTGATTAATTTGAATCCATATGGACCGCTGTTGTCTGGAAATAATTCGGCCAGATCGTCTTCAGTGATCATGAGTTCGCGGTAATCGACAATTTCAAGGCAGCAGCCGTTGTGGCCAAAATTCACTTTTTCCAGATAGACACGATAAACCCCTTCGATGGTGAAAGTCGCAATGCGATAGGCATGCCCTCTGATGGGTTTATTCTTGGCATCTTCATACCAAACGTAGGGCCCGGTTGATAAAAACTCAGGGAATGGCACGCTACTTCGTATTTGATTTTGCAGTTTTGTCTCAACTTTCGCTGCATAGACACTGGTCGACATGACAAATGACATGCACAGAACCGTAATTACTGTGGCGAGCTTTCTCATGGTTTTCATATCGAGATTTCTCCGAAAATATATTGCTATTAATTTAATTATATACTAGCTGTACCTGAACAAATACTGAACCTTATATCATTTGTTGGACGGATTTAAGGTATCACTGATGTAGTTCGCAACATTCTGCTCCAAGACATTTAAGGGAACTGCACCGTGTCTGAGAACCACATCATGAAAATCACGGATATCAAACGCATTACCGAGTTGTTTCTCGGCATCAGCTCGCAGTCGTTTGATGGTCAGCTCACCAATCTTATAACTCAATGCCTGTCCGGGCCATGATATGTAGCGATCAATTTCAGTTCTGACATTATGTAGCGACAGGGCGGTGTTATCAGCCAGGTAGGCGAGTGCCTTCTCTCTGCTCCAACCCATGGCATGCATTCCGGTATCAACAACCAGTCTGACCGCGCGCCACATTTCATAGGTCAGGCGTCCAAAGTCAGAATAGGGGTTCTGATAAAATCCCATTTCGATACCCAGCCATTCAGAATAGAGTCCCCAGCCCTCGCCAAAAGCACTCAGGTAAGAATATTGCCGGAAATTAGGTAGGTTATCTAATTCTTGATTCAAGGCAATTTGTAGATGATGTCCCGGCACAGCCTCATGCAGTGATAATGCCTCTAGCTCATACAGTGGTCGTTTATCCAACGCATAAGTGTTTACCCAATAATAACCCGGTCGTTTACCATTTCTGGAGGCTCTGACATAGCGACCAGTGGTGTAGTTAGGTGCCAACTCTTTTGGAACCGGTTCAACACCATAGGGTGTCCTTGGAAGATGTTTAAAGAATGCCGGCAATGCAGCATCAGCACGTTTAGCAATACGAGATGCTTTCTCTAACAACTGCTCTTCTGTTTTAGCATAAAATCTTGGATCTGTACGCAAAAATTGCAAAAAATCGGCGAACGTGCCGTCAAATTCCGTCTTCTTAATGATCGATTCCATCTCGCTTCTAATTCTGGCCACCTCATTCAAACCGATCTGATGTATTTCATCAGCGGTCATCTCAAGGGTTGTGTAATGCCTGATGCGATTCTCATAAAAGGCTCTACCTTGAGGTAATTCTGAAGCGCCAATCGAGGTTTTTGCATTGGGAATGTAGACTTCTTTGAAGAAATCACCTAATGACTGATATCCGGCGTTTACTGAATTACTAATCACGCTCTTTGCTTGTTGCTCTAAGCGTTGTTTATCCGCTGCTGAGATAGCGTCTGGGAAACGCTTAAATGGACGATAGAAGACACTCTCTCCTATATCATCAGTGATGTAACTGTATACCCGATCAGGGAGTGTTGAGAGGATTGCTTGAGGTTGCGTGAAGCCACGATCGAGGCCCATTTGCATGTGAGTCATTTGTTGTTTCACATAGTTGGGCCAGCTTTCGAGTAGCTGTAAGTATTGCTGGTACTCTTCAATAGTCTCGAAATTAAAATTGTTCTGAGCTCTGGCGAGTGCTGAATAAAATCCTGAGTCAGAGTTGAACGGTATCTGATACATACCATAGTTAAATTCAGCAATTTGGTTGCTTACCTGATCGCGAAAGATCTGATAGTTGACCATTGCTTCAGTAGTCAAATTTTTAGTATCAATCGCGTTCAGCTTCTCAAGCATTGCCTCATAGAATCGTGCATGTGCAGCCAATGACTCTAATGACATATCAGGTAGCGTTAAGTTCTCAACTGTTTCACCCATGCCTCGGGCCATCATCGGATTGGTTTGTAATCGATATTGCCACTCTTCCTCAAACAGAGTTTCGAGCTCAGATGCATGACTGGCAAGGGGGATAAAAAACAGAATCAAGGTTAGTAATATGCGGTTCATTTCAACGCTCCAAGAATATTAATTTTTCCATAAAATCAGGCGGTTAGCCTCGATTTAGATTTTTTTTGATTTTTTTATGAATTTTGTTGAACTATTACTATGATACAGGGTCTTAATGAGTGGATGTAATGATTTATCCTTTTGGTTGTTTGATCCCCGTTAATGGCTACTCTTTGAGTAGCCATTTTTTATGCGCGTATTGTTATCAGGTTGGGTAAGATGAGCTTGCGGTTGAATCGTTATGTTTTGACGTCATCACGGTTGAGTGAATTATGATTAATGACGCCTTTTTCTTTAACGGCATAATCTTTTGCCGGACTCAAATCTTCATCAGTCGGCTCCACTCTCTGTTCGTCAAGGTTGATAATATCGGCACTGTCTTTAGCACTATCCTTGTTGCTTATATGCTCATCCAGTATCGCCTGATTGGTTTGGCTGATGGGTGACAAACCGGCTTTAGACACATCAACAACGGTCGGTTCGGAGGTTTCACTAGTGTCGGACTCAAGTTGCGGCGCAGAGGATGGTGATTCAACTGCAAGAATGTTTACATGAGTTGTCGACAACTCTCGTGGGATGGCACGACGCTCACACAGGTCATGGGCTCCTGTGGCCAGGTGCTCGTATAGTTCCCGATATTCCTGAGTAATCTTATTAAATTTGCGTGCACTGCCAGCAACATGCTCGGCAACCTGCTCACGATATTTTTGATGCTCGGCGTCCTTTTCAGCCAGTTGATTGTTCAAGTCATTAATCTCCTGCTGATTAGGGGCAAAATAACGCCCGGCAAAGAAACCAGCAATGGCGATGATAACCATTAAAAACCCAATCAAGATATCCACTATTTACTCCTGTTATTTGGTACCTATCTATTCTATACGATTTGCTCAGGATTCTGGAGTTTTCTTGCTTAATTCTTCCTCGAATCCAAACAGTGCCATATCCGGCATTCTCATAGGGTAGAGAATCCCATCGAGGTGATCACATTCGTGCTGTACAACAGTGGCATGAAATCCTTCCACGACCCGGTCAACAACTTCACCAACCTCATTAATTCCAGTATAGCGTATATGGGCGTGTCTGGGGACTAATCCACGCATACCGGGAACACTTAAACATCCCTCCCAGCTCTCTGACAGGGTATCACTGAGGATCTCAATCTGTGGATTCATTAAAATGGTGAAAGGTACCTCATCAGCGTCAGGATAACGGCTTGATTTTGCTCCACCAAATATAACCAGCCGCAAAGAAACACCAATCTGTGGCGCAGCAAGTCCGGCGCCATTATAAGCAGCCATAGTATCCTGCATGTCCTGAATCAGTGTGCTGATTTCTGGTGCAGTAGGATCGACCACAGGTTCAGCTGAAACTAGCAGCCTTGGGTCACCCATTTTGAGTATTTTGTGAACAGTCATGAGGTCATACTAGCCGATATAATGTAAAAATTACAGAAATAGAATCACGCATCTGAGCACTTTCATCTTGCCTTTATCTACGGCAAAATGGCGGACTTTTATCGTACATGAACTGCGCACTTGAAATGCGTATCTAAGATGAATACCACAGCAAATAGACAGGATATGCAATTATGATGGCTTGGCAGGATTTAAACGCCGGAGAGCACCGTACTGAATTTCACGGTGAGGCAGGTGTTATTGAGGCGATTGTCCACATTCCGGAGAATATCAATGATGCGCAGATTAAGGCAGTTGCGGTCTGCTGCCATCCGCATCCACTTTTTGAGGGAGCTATGACTAACAAGGTTGTCCATACCTTGGCCAAAGTAATGACCAAACTAGGCATGATTGCGGTGCGATTTAACTTCCGTGGTGTGGGCAAATCAGAGGGTGAGCATGATCATACCCGCGGTGAAACCCGCGATCTGGTGGCAATTTGTGAGGTAATCAAGCAACAGTTTCCAGCAGCACAACTCTGGTTGTCTGGGTTTTCATTTGGATCATATGTCTCAGCTAAAGCCGCCGCAGAGGTAGGTGCGGCACAGCTTATTAGTGTGTCACCGCCAGTAGGACATTATGACTTTAATGACATTGCAGACCCTGGTTGCCCTTGGCTGGTACTGATGGGTGAGGTCGACGAGGTTGTCTCACCGGAGGCAGTATTCAACTGGCTTGCAGAATCTCCTGAGCGATATACTGTGATCCGGTTTCCCGAAACAGGGCATTTTTATCACGGCAAGTTGGTGAAAATGATGGATTTACTAAAATCACACTTTGAACCCGTGGTTGATGCTCTATAATGCCAGTATGACTTCCGTAGTAGATGCTTATAAAGCACTCAGCGATGCTGAAACAATAGAGTGGGATCAGGCACAGTTCGAACTCATTCAACAACTCGATACACTAGCCTCTGAAATCAGTCGCACAGAGGGCACTTCTGACGGCTTCTTCTCTCGGTTCAAAAAGCGTCACAATCCTAAAGGCATTTATCTCTGGGGTGGCGTTGGTCGGGGTAAGACCTTTGTCATGGATTTGTTCTTCGATGCATTGGTAGACACGCCCAAGCTCAGACTCCACTTCCACCGTTTCATGCAATCGGTGCATGAACAACTGAATGCGCATAGCGGGCAAGAAAATCCGCTTGAATTAATTGCCGATGATATGCGTGAAAAATGTAAAGTGCTGTGCTTTGATGAATTCTTCGTCACCGATATCACCGATGCCATGATTCTCGGAGAGCTGTTAAAGGCACTCTTTAGCCGTGGTGTGATCTTAGTGGCCACCTCGAACATCATTCCGGAAAATCTGTATCGAAATGGCTTACAGCGGGAGCGCTTTTTGCCAGCCATTGAGCTGATTATTGAAAACTGTGTGGTGATTCAACTTGAAAGTCAGGCTGATTATCGACTTCGGGCACTCGAACTAGCTGAGATTTATCATCATCCACTGGATCAGCAGGCTGCTGACAATTTAACTGAGACCTTTGCCAAAATAGCCACCGGTGAGGTGCGCAAAGATCATGAGTTAGTGATTAATGGTCGCAGTATTGAAACCATTCAGAGAGCTGATGGCGTCCTGTGGTGTTCATTTGCCGCCCTGTGCCAGACAGAGCGCAGCGCGGCGGATTATATTGAGATATCGAAGTTATACCACACCGTATTACTGGCAGATATGCCGGCACTTGGCGATACACAGAATGACGCCGTTCGGCGCTTTATTGCCTTGGTCGATGAGTTCTATGAGCGACAGGTGAAGTTGATCATTTCGGCAGAGAAATCGTTGCATACACTGTATTCTGGTACTGCACAGGCATTTGCTTTTCAGAGGACCGAAAGCCGCCTGATTGAGATGCAAAGCCATCATTATTTAGCCCTGCCTCATCTCGCCTGAGGCCTTATAAATACAAGCCTTACGAGCGAATTGCCGATGTTGCATAAATTTTGTCAAAATACGCTTGTATCTTTCATGTCATTTCTGTAGAATTCGCGCTCCTTGATGGGTGCGCAACCTAGTGTATTGTTTGGTTGAACGTAAATAACACCTATCACAACGAAATTTGATACGAATTTATATTAATTCTTGCGATATTAGGGCAAGAATGCTGGAGCTACGGATGAAAACCTTTAGTGCAAAGCCTGAAACTGTAAAGCGTGACTGGTACGTCATAGATGCTGAAGGCAAAACATTAGGACGCTTAGCAACTGAAGTTGCGCGTCGACTACGCGGTAAGCATAAGGCTGAGTACACGCCTCATGTTGATACAGGTGATTACATCATCGTTGTGAACGCTGAGAAAGTAACCGTAACTGGTAACAAGACCAGCGACAAGATGTATTACAGCCACACGGGATATCCCGGTGGTATCCGTGAGATCAATTTTGAAAAGCTACAGGCTCGCAAGCCTGAAATGATTATTGAAAAGGCTGTTAAAGGCATGTTGCCACGTAACCCACTAGGTCGTGCAATGTTCCGCAAGCTTAAAGTTTATGCAGGTGAGAATCACAACCACGCTGCACAACAGCCACAACCATTAGAGATTTAAGATTATGTCAGTATCACATAACTACGGTACAGGTCGTCGTAAGAGTTCAACAGCTCGTGTTTTCATCAGCAAAGGCACCGGTAACATCACTGTTAACAATCGCCCACTAGATGAGTACTTCGGTCGTGAAACATCACGTATGGTTGTTCGTCAACCACTAGAGCTTACAGAAACTCTGGAGCAGTTCGATGTTAAAGTAACAGTCACTGGTGGTGGCGGTACTGGTCAGGCGGGTGCTATTCGCCACGGTATCACACGTGCTCTGATCGACTATGATGAAGGCTTTCGTGGTGCATTGCGAAAAGCAGGTTTCGTTACCCGTGATGCGCGTCAAGTTGAACGTAAGAAAGTTGGCTTACACAAAGCACGTAAGCGTCCACAATTCTCGAAACGATAATTGTTACCTACATAACCTCAAAAGCCCGATTCTATCGGGCTTTTTTGTGCTAAAAATACCATCGTTTTATTGCCCTATTTAGTGGTGCTTTTCCTTGTAAAACTAGGGACTTTTCATTATCATGCGCACTTCACTGAAAAGGTATAAAAATCAAGTTTCTGGCAATGCATGTCAGATGACCTAAACTATCAACATACGAACAGATATCTCAGGGGAGATAGCCTACATGAGTTCTGAAACAGTAGACAAAATTGAGACAGTCGATTTGGGGCGACGTCGCTTCCTGACTACGGCTACAACAGTCGTCGGTGCAGTGGGTGCGGCCTACGTAGCGGTACCATTTTTGGGGTCATGGACTCCAAGTAAACGAGCGCTTGCAGCAGGTGCGCCAGTCGAGGCTGATATTTCTAAATTAGAAGTTGGACAATCGATCAAAGTAGAATGGCGTGGCAAGTCAGTCATTATTCTGCGTCGTGATGATACTATTCTGTCACGTCTTGAAGAGATCGAGCCAAACTTACTTGATCCAAGCAGTGATTCAGAGCAGCAGCCTGAATATGCCAAGAATCGACACCGCTCAATCAACCCGGAATATCTTGTCCTGCTAAGCTGGTGTACACACCTGGGTTGTTCACCAACCTACAATCCAGAAGTGACGGCTGATTGGAACGGCGGATTTATTTGTCCATGCCATGGCTCACAGTTCGATATGTCTGGACGTGTCTATTCAGGCATGCCAGCGCCATCAAATATGATTGTACCCCCTCACCAATATCTGACTGATACTCAGATTCTTATTGGTGTTGATGAAGGAGTAGAAGCCTGATGTCAGAGACTACTAATAAAACGACCTTTATTGATTGGTTAGATGAACGCTATCCAGCGACTAAGGTGTGGAAAGAGCACATTGCTGAATATTACGCGCCAAAAAATTTCAATTTCTGGTATTACTTCGGTGGTTTAGCGGTTCTGGTATTGGTTAATCAAATAGTCACTGGTATTTGGCTAACCATGAATTACGACCCATCAGCCGAAGGTGCATTTGCCTCAGTTGAGTACATCATGCGTGATGTCGAGTGGGGTTGGTTACTGCGCTATATGCATTCCACAGGAGCCTCGGCATTTTTTGTTGTGATTTACCTGCACATGTTCCGTGCCATGCTATATGGCTCATACCGTGCACCGCGCGAGTTGCTATGGATTTTCGGCATGATCATCTATGTACTGCTCATGGCTGAAGCATTCATGGGTTACCTGTTACCATGGGGACAAATGTCTTTCTGGGGTGCCCAGGTAATTATTAACCTGTTCAGTACTGTGCCCTTCATTGGTGAAGAGCTCGGCATTTGGATCCGTGGTGACTATGTTATCTCTGGTGCCACGCTAACGCGCTTCTTCGCGCTGCATGTGGTGGCATTACCTGTGGCCTTATTGCTGATGGTGTTCTTACACCTGGTTGCTCTGCACAAGGTAGGATCGAATAATCCTGACGGTATTGAAATCAAACAAAATAAGGGTGCCGATGGCATTCCAAAAGATGGTATTCCATTCCACCCATATTACACAGTCAAAGATATCATGGGTGTTTCTGTGTTCTTGATTCTGTTCTCTATGGTGTTGTTTTTCGCACCAGAGATGGGCGGATTCTTCCTAGAGCCACCGAACTTTGTTCCAGCAGATCCACTAACAACACCAGAGCATATTGCCCCGGTATGGTATTTCACGCCTTACTACGCAATATTGCGCGCGGTACCGTCTATTGCCGGTTCAGCGTTCCCAGGCGTGCTAGCCATGGGGGCAGCAATTGTTGTGTTCTTCTTCTTGCCATGGCTTGATAAGTCTCCGGTGCGTTCGATTCGTTATCGCGGCTGGATTTACAAGCTGGCTCTGACATTATTTGTGATCAGTTTTATTGTCCTGGGATATTTAGGTGTTCAAGCACCGACGCCTGCTAAGACGCTACTCGCACAAGTCATGACTGTTGTGTATTTCGCGTTCTTCCTGGCAATGCCTTGGTATACAAGATTAGATAAAACGAAAGCCGTACCAGAGAGGGTGACACACTGATGAAAATGCGTAAATTTACAGTACAGTCAGCACTTGCAGTCGCTCTGTTGGCAGTGGGCATAAATATCTTAGCAGCGGGTGGTAGTGTCACAACATTACCCGCCAAGATTAACTCGAAGGACACTATTTCGCTTCAGCGTGGTGCTCAGACTTACATGAACTACTGCTTGGCATGTCACAGCATGCAGTACATGCGTTACGACACGTTAGTCGAGTATCTCCATATCCCTGAAGAGATTGTTGAGCAGAACCTGATGTTCTCAGGTGATAAGGTCACAGACCACATCACTAACACTGTGCCTGCAGCTCAGGCTCAAGCATGGTTTGGTAAAGTACCACCTGATTTGACTCTGGTAGCACGCGTTCGTGGTGCCGACTGGTTATACACCTACATGAAAAGCTTCTATCAGGATGCTGATCGCCCATTTGGTGTGAACAACACGGTATTTAAAGATGTTGGTATGCCACATGTCTTGTCTCCTCTTCAGGGGATGCAGGTAAAAACAGCCGCTGCTGCTGACTTGCAGAACAAAATTGCCGCAGCCAATGTTGCAATGGCTTATGCTCAAGAAGAAGGCAACAGCTCAGAAATTAGCACTCAACGTGCTATTATCAATGAGTCAACGGCCGCAGTTGAGGCCCTGAAGATGTCTGGCGAGTACTTTGAACTTGCTAGCGAAGGCAGCTTAACAGCGGAAGAGTATGATACTGTGATTCGTGATTTGGTTAACTTCCTGGACTTCGCTGGTGAGCCAGGTAAAGTCGACCGTCATGCACTTGGTGTGAAGGTAATTATATTCTTATTAGTATTTTTCATGTTCGCCTACTTCCTAAAACAGGAATACTGGAAAGACGTTCACTAATAACAAGCAAGCACACCAAAAGGTACCTCCAATACTGGTGGTACCTTTTTCTGTATAAAGAATTGGAGAAATTTTAATGGCTGAAGTAGCAAAACGCTCAATAATGACACTATATTCAGGCAGTACTGATATTTACTCGCATCAGGTACGCATCGTTCTGGCTGAAAAGGGCGTTAATTACGAAGTCCTGGATGTTGATCCGGAAAATAAGCCTGAGGATCTGGCGGACTTAAATCCCTACAATGCTGTCCCAACATTGGTTGACCGTGATCTGGTCCTTTATGAGGCACAAATCATTATGGAATACCTAGATGAGCGTTTCCCACATCCACCATTGATGCCTGTCTATCCGGTTTCTCGTGCAAGAAGTCGATTGATGATCCATCGCATTGAGAAAGATTGGTATTCATTGCTAAAGTTGATAACCAGCCCTAAAGCTGCTGATTCGCGTAAAGAAAAGGCTCGCAAGGAGCTGCGTGATGCGCTCATTACATTGGCACCGGTTTTCTCAGATACCGATTATTTCCTTAGTGAAGAATTCACACTGGTTGATTGCTGCCTAGCGCCATTATTGTGGCGTTTAGAAATGTTGGGTATCGAGTTGACGGGCAAGGGCGCCGCGCCTGTTAAGGCCTACATGGAGCGAATCTTCGAGCGCGAATCGTTCAAAGCGAGCTTAACCACTCTGGAATATGAAATGCGCGAGACTGAATACTAGTCTCCATGGAAATGACCTCCAATCAGCCGTACTTGTTTCGTGCCATTTACGACTGGATCGTCGATAATGGTGCGACACCTTATGTTCTGGTTGACGCCACTGGTGCACATGTCAAAGTTCCTCAACAGAGTATCCAGAACGGACAAATAGTGCTGAATATCGCGCCTCAGGCAGTGACTAATTATCAGGCGGACGAGTCGGCGCTATCCTTTTCCGCCCGCTTTTCTGGTGTGGCACAACAAATCTATATACCAATTCAGCACATCCTTGCCATCTATGCTGCGGAGAATGGTCAGGGAATGGTGTTTTCGCAAGAGTTTGAGACTAACGAGGCAGCTGAAACTAACGATAATCAGCCGTTAGCTGAAGTTGATCCTGATAATCAAACAGGAACAGTGGCTACCGATGACAAACCATCAGGTAAAGATAAGGCTAAGCAATCGAAATCGTTTCTTAAGGTGATTAAATAGCGCAGAAGTGTCTAGTCGATATACTCAAAAACTTCCACCACTGTCTCAACACCATCAATCTCACGGACCACTGCAATGGCCTTTGCGGCCTCCGCGCGCGTAACTAAACCCATTAGAAACAGGTCGCCATTTTCTGTGACTATCTTGATATGATGAGATGCAAGATCGTCTTCGGCGAGCAGTAATGACTTGGCCTTGGTTGTAATCCAGGCATCACCGGTGCTTGAGAAAAATGAATCTGGTGCTAATACCTTGATCTCATTATGAACGGTTTTCACATTGTCGACTTGTCTGACAATCGCACTGGCACGACTTTTCAACTCAGCGGTGGGTGCCTGTCCGGTGATCAGGGCGATGCGGTTAAAACTGGTGGTGGTGATATCTGCTTTATCTGCCAATTCAGGATCATTAGACAGGGCTGAATTTGCCTTCAATTCGATGTTTTGATCCTCGATGTAAATACCAGTAGTTCTCCGGTCGGTTGCCATATCTGTTCCAACGACAGCCGTTGTAGCCACCAGTGCAGCACAGCCATTGACACCTAACAACATAAAACAAATGAACAGCAGTCTTAATTTAATCATTCTCACTTCCAAACAGGCGATTATCAATTAGGTCACATAGGGTATGAATAATAAGTAGATGCACCTCTTGAATGCGTGCAGTCGATGGTGACGGCACTCTAATTTCAAGATCGTTAGTACTCAACAGGCCCGCCATCTCACCGCCATCCTTGCCGGTTAGTGTGATGATTAACATGTCACGATTTAAGGCAGCCTTGATGGCTTCGATAACATTCTTTGAGTTTCCACTGGTTGAGAAGCCAAGCAGAATATCGCCCGGTTGCCCGATGGCTTTTACCTGCTTAGAGAACACTTCATCATAGCCGTAATCATTAGCGATAGCGGTCATGGTATTGACGTCGCTATTCAGAGCAATTGCCGGCAGGCTAGGCCGCTCACGTTCAAAGCGGTTGACCATCTCAGAAGCAAAATGTAAGGCATCTCCAGCCGAACCGCCATTACCACAGCAGAGGATTTTTTTACCTTGCGTTAGGGCATTGACCAACATGTCAGCCGCTCTGGCAATATCATCTGGCAGCGCATCTGCAGCATCGATTTTTGTTTGAATGCTCTCTGTGAATAAATTTCTAATTCGGGCGTGCATGTCCATCGTGATCTCCATGGCACTAATTGACGGTTATTTCGCAATATTATAGCAACTATTGAAAAATATTCTTAATCCAAACACATTCTGTTTCTGAAAACTTGCCACTCAAAGCGACCAGATCAAACCGACATGCTAGCCTTGAATGTGGATCATATTTTTGCAACCAGGCCTGAGCACAACGTTGCAGTCGAATGGCTTGTTGGTGCCCCAAGCTGTGTAACGCACCACCATAGCTTTCGTGACGGCGATACTTTACTTCGACAAAGATAATCGTCTGTTGTTCCAGCATAATGAGATCGAGTTCGCCAAATTTATATCTCAGATTACTGGCGATCAGGGTCAGTCCCTTGGACTCAAGAAATTTAAGTGCTTGTTGCTCAGAGCGACGGCCGTTATTGAGAGCTCGTATTTTCTTGGATAAGTGCAACGTCGGGTCCTTCCACATTGGTCACTTCTACTTTACCTTGGACAAACTGAGCCCACTGCAGGCTTCTGAGCACATGTCCTTGTTCATTAACGGACAGGTCACCTGACAGGCCCCTATGTTGATAGTTGGGAAAGTATTTCAATTTACTTAGTTCGGGAATGATTTGATAACTGTCGTAGCCCAGGGCAAACAGACGGGCAGATAATCCTTCTTTACTGTCAGCCCAGTGGCGACTTATCTCTCGTTTGAGTGATGCGTTATCAGGTGAATCAGGGACCAAATAAGGCAAAATCGGGAATTGGATATTATTTAAATCGTTATCCAACACCTCATCCTCAACACCACGGAAGATTGTTGATGAGGTATAGACCTTGACATCATGGGCATAATAAAAATCAATGAATGGCTTGATGCGTCTTCCGGCAGCAGGGTTAGCGATAAAGAAAATAAAGTCGATATCTTGTCTCCGGCGTGCCTGAAACTCCATATCAACGCCAGTGAGTTGCTCTAGTCGGCGGTGACGTTGCAAACTTTGGTCAATGCCTAACATCTCTTGAACGGGCTTGGAGTAGTCGCCATCCTGCTGATAACGCACAACCTGTTGCAGATCGGCGTCTTTGAGCGTA
>CAZLIR010000004.1:0-13154 GCA_964559635.1 uncultured Enterobacterales bacterium | reverse complement strand
CACGTTGCTCACCCTTTTGCAGCACATGGTTGGCAATAAGATTCACTTCATCTTCAATCGGTAAGCCAAACTGATAAAAGTTATCAGCCACAATCAAATTATCGTCCGCCAGCCGATTGATGGCTAATACTGGGATGGGAAGGTATTCACTCGCTGCCAGCTCACTGACTTTATCCTGGGCTAGGGGACCAATCACAAACTGACAATCCAGATCGATAGCTTCTTGATATCGTTGCACTACACTCGCGGTAGCTGTATCAAAGAATATCAATTCAACATTGGTCGTATCAGAATAGTAGGCAGCCATCAGTCCACGCCGTATTTGTTCGGCCGAGCTAGCCAAGCTACCTGTCATTGGCAACATGACGCCGATACGGTTAGGCGTGTAGACCTGAACTGACATAGCCTGACTCAAATCCAGTGGAATGTGGTTGGCAGGAATCTCTGATTTATAGCGGCTGGTCCAGACATCAAGAGCACGGATCATCTGCTCAGGATCGTTGGCGTAAGTTTTTGCGATGATAGCCAGATCCAACCAACCCTCAGTCTTGCGATTATTCAGTGTTGTTTGATATATCGCAGGGTTGGGTATTGCGAGTAACTCTTGCCATAACAGTTCTTTAATAGCTTCCTGCTCGAGTTCATCTGTGATTAATGATAATTGGGAAATGCGTTGCTTAGCGGCTTCAAAATAACGGCCCGATTGACTCAGGGTATTGGCGTAAACATTGTGATAAGTCAGTTGCCGTTGCAGGTTGAGTTGACTGATATCCCGCACTGCCCGAAACATGGTAATCGATTGTTCGAGTTTGTCGGCCTGGAATAAGCCCTGCCCCGAGAGAGATTGATACCAATCACGCTGAACCGGTGTCAGCTCACTAGTATTAACCTGTTGTAAGATTGACAGTGCTTTTTCAGGACGATTTGCTTCATACAAAGCTTCCACAGCCCACATCAACCAGTCATCCCGTTCGCTGCCTTTTGCCTTTTGCGCTCGCTCCAGATATTCTTGTGCGGCATTAATTTCGTAGTCGATCGTCGACGTTTTGGTTTGCGTACCACCACAGCCTGACAGCACAAGCAAGATAGCAAGGGCAATCAGGGACTTTGGAAATGTACAAAAACTAAACATGACTCTTATGCTACAACTAAACGGGTTCGAGCTGAATACTAATTAAGGGATATTATGTCATCAAATGTTGGTGTTTTATACGTCGTTTCAACACCTATCGGTAATCTGAGTGATATAACTCAGCGAGCAATTGATACCCTCAAAGAGGTGGCCATCGTTGCTGCTGAGGATACTCGAACGAGCAAAAAGCTGCTTAATCTGTTGGGTATAAAGCAATCACTCATCGCTTACCATGAACACAATGAGCAGCAACAGATATCGGCCATCACAGCATATCTGGATCGGGGGGAATCGGTTGCCTTGGTGTCTGATGCGGGAACGCCATTGATTAGTGATCCGGGATATCCTCTGATCAGTTACCTGTTACGTCATGACTACCGGGTGATCCCGATACCGGGAGTGAGCGCGCTGATCACAGCGTTGAGTGTTTCAGGTATTGCGACAGATCGTTTTAGCTTCGAAGGTTTTTTACCGGCCAAATCAAGTGCCAGAATTAAACAATTAGAGCGCTTGAAGTCAGAAACGAGAACCATGGTGATATTTGAATCCTGTCATCGTATCCAGCATACACTCAATGACATGTCAGACGTTTTTGGTGGCGAGCGCCTGGTAACGATTTGTCGTGAGTTGACGAAGAAATTTGAGACAATTCAGCAAGATAATCTAGCTACTCTCTGTAGCTGGATAGAGCAATCTAACCAACAAAAAGGCGAGTTTGTCCTGGTAGTTTCAGGTGCAGACAAGCAGAATGCCTATGATTCTGACAGCGGACGAGAAATTTTGCTGGTGTTACTACAGTATTTGGGACCGTCACAAGCAGCGGCCGCTGCAGCACAGATTATCGGACAAAAGAAGAAACATATGTATGAGCTGGCGTTAGAATTGAAAGAAGAAAATTAACTATTACGCCACGCTATTAGTGCATCTTGAATCTATGTGGTACTATTTTGCCGAGTAATCATTCACTTGGCAGCATTAACAATAACAAACTGAAGTGGTATGAAGAGGTTTCAAGTACTCAACATATATACAATCAGTGCGTTGTCTTTTTGTGATCATTATCATTAGAGGAAAAAAATATGAAAACTCGTATTCTCTTAATAGTGCTTTTGGCATTCGGTTCGTTTGCAGTTGCAGCGGATAAAAAAAGTCGAGATGGCTTCGAAGTAGCTCTCGGGTATGGAACGATTGACTTCAATAGTCCAATGCTCGACGAGGGTGACTCAGCGGCTCTCAGTTTCAGTTATAACTATGATGACAACTGGGCGCTTGAATTGATTTATGCTGAACCAGACACTGTACGTTCACCAAACACACCGGTAGATGTCACTTGGAAAGCGCTCAGAAGTTTATATCATTTGTATGATGATGATTCATTCACACCTTATTTAAGTGCCGGTATTGCTGAGACAGACATGTTTGGTTATTCCAGAGATCTGGTCTTAGGTGTTGGTGTTAAGGCCTACTTGGGCGATAACATGACCTTCCGTATTGAGACGAATTATCATAGCGATATGGAAGACACCTCAATATTTGCCTTCCTCGGTTACCGATTCGGTGAATCAAAGCCTGCTAAAGCAGCGCCTAAAGACAGTGATATGGATGGCGTGATGGATAATGTCGATGCCTGTCCTAAAACACCTGTTGGCAAGGAAGTCGATGAGCGTGGTTGTATGATTGTAGAGGCAGCACCAGTCGATACTGATGGTGATGGCGTGATGGACCCTGATGATCAATGTCCAGGAACACCTGCAGGCGCTCTAATTGATGAGTCTGGTTGTCAGAAAGAATTAGAGAAAGAGGTTTCAGTTAACCTTGCAATCACATTTGCCACAAGCAGTGATGTTATCGATTCGCAATTTGATTCAGAGTTAGCGAGAGTCGCTGAATTCATGAAACAGTACCCTGGTGCTAATGTTGTGATTGAGGGACACACAGATTCAACTGGTCGTGCAGAATACAATCAGGCATTATCTGAGCGTCGTGCAGCCAGTGTTGCAGCGGCATTATCTGAGCGATTTGAAATCGATACCAGTCGTATATCGTCGATCGGTTATGGCGAAACACAACTGATAGCAAGTGATGATACTGCCGAAGGTCGTCAAGCTAACCGCCGTGTTGTTGCGGTCATTAGCCAAACTGTATCTGAGAAACAGTGGCAGAACTAATCTGACTTGAACAACCCACCGGATGGCTCAGCTATCCGGTGGTTACTAGTTAATTTTTTAAGCTCACCTCGGGAAACAGATTTTCCCCATACTCGTGCTCGGCATAGCATGAATTGCCTGGGTACGACCTGCATCACCAGCAACACACTCATTGGCAAGTAACGCAAACAAAACCGCCTCTTTGGCATCTGGATTGATCCCGAGTGATGCTGTCGATTGTATATTTATTCCTTCACAATGTGCTCGCAATGTATCCATCAGATAGGTGTTTTGTAATCCACCCCCACTGAGATAAATGGCATCGATATTGGCAGTTTTATTGAGCTGTTTAATCGCCATCACGATAGTCTGTACAGTAAAGTCACATAATGTGGCCAGCACGTCCTGATCGGAAAGGGTATTGGTTTGACTTCGAGTTAAAGCCTGATTGAGGTATTGAAGGTTAAATAACTCTGGGCCGGTTGTCTTGGGGAATGGCGCTGAAAAGTAATTGTGATCCAACAGAGCATCTAACAGGGCTCCATTGCTGGTGCCTGATGCAGCGTACTGGCCATTGGTATCGAATGGCTGAGAACGCTGCTGTTGGATAAACTGATCCATGAGGGTATTTCCTGGCCCGGTATCAGAGCAGATAACGTCGCTATCCATGGTCATAGCAGGCAGGTAGGTAAAGTTTGCAATCCCACCAATGTTTAACAGCAGTCGTGACTCCTCTGCTCGAAACAGCAGGCTATCACCATAGGCAACCAGCGGCGCACCTTCACCACCCGCAGCGATATGTCTCTGGCGAAAATCACAAACGGTAATAATTCCCGTTTCATGGGCGATGTGATCGCCATCACCAATTTGTAAGGTACTATCAAAATTTAATCTGTCAGAGGTTCTTCTGGGGGCATGAAAAATAGTTTGGCCATGGCTGGCAATCAAATCGACGGTTGTTGGAGCTATTTGCCACTCCGATAACTGCTGGATGACCATTTGTCCATGCAGTCGACCGATGCTGGCGTTGAGATGACAAAGTTGCTCTAAATTGACGCTAGATTGGGCAAACACGGCTTTTATTTCACTCACCAGTGCCTGGTCATAGGGCAGGGTGTTGAAGGCTTCAACCTCGAGTTGTGTCTCAGTAGCGCTACCCGTCAGTCGGCAAAGTGCGATATCAAGCCCATCGAGCGAGGTACCGCTCATCAGACCAATGATCCTGCGGCTTGATTTCTCGGCAATGTGCTGAAGTTTGGATACTTGGTTCATAACAACTCAGACATAGATTCATTAGTGACTGCATCATGAAATTCTCACTACTATATATGAACTAGGTCAGTTTTGCTGAACTAATAGAGCGCTCTTCAGTGGAGTTTATTCGTGATGGGATTGGCTGACATGCCTAATGGCACTTCCAGCCGGTTACTATGATATTTCGTCACTTGTCCCACCATTTCATCGTAAGGACTTTCCTGTCGCAGGACGGCCTCTGGTATCGCCAAGGTTTCAAAGCGCTCTCTCATTGCGTTCAAAGTTCTGGTTTGGACGAGGGTTGATTCAGTATCCCAAACAATGTGCTCCTCGTTGTTGATCACGACGAGTGCCTGATAGAGTGCCTGCTCAAGCGAGACGATGATTAATTTATCAATCGCGTAATTAGTAAGGTGTTTGTATTTTACTTTCATGGGATTAGTTAACGGTGTTAGTTAATAGAAATAGTTACGTAAATTTGGCCATTTCGATACCATTTAATAATAAAAGCGTGTAGCCTTGCCCACTGAGCTGGCCGGGCAATCGCCGCTGCACTCTTTCAGAGTGACAGGGGAGGAAAGTCCGGACTTCAAAGGGCAGAGTGCCAGGTAACGCCTGGAGGGCGCGAGCCTATGGAAAGTGCCACAGAAAATATACCGCCTGGATACTATGTAGCCAGGTAAGGGTGAAATGGTGCGGTAAGAGCGCACCGCGCTGGTGGTAACATCAGTGGCAGGGTAAACCCCACTCGAAGCAAGACCAAATAGGGATCCAATGGTGTGGCCCGCACTGGATCCGGGTAGGTTGCTTGAGGTAGTTGGCGACAACTATCCTAGATGAATGATTGCCACTCGTATGAGTACAGGATCCGGCTTACAGGCCAGCTCAATCTCCTTTCGTTATTTTTAAACTTTTTCTTTAAATTAAGGGTTAACATGGCCTTGCTAGTCTTTTATAATGTCTTTTTGCATACGTATGTATACGGACATTCAATCCAAAGACAATTCCATGTCAGCCACCATCGAACTCCAGACGAGTCAGGTCTACTCTGATCTGTCACCTATTGAATTAATTGACCATGCAGTAAGCAATTCTGAGGGAATTATTGCTGCTAATGGTGCGTTACGCATTATCACCGGTAAGCGAACAGGCCGCTCGCCTCTCGATCGTTTCATCGTCAAAGAATCAACCACTGAAAATGATATTTATTGGGGACCAATCAACCGACCATTTGATGAAGTAAAGTTTAATAATCTCTGGAACAAGGTGGAAGATTTCCTTGAGCAGCAAAGCCATTACTATGAGGCAAACCTGCATGTCGGCGCCTGTCCTGAGAACTACCAACCGGTGCATGTGAGAACACAAACCGCGTGGCAGAACCTGTTTGCTCAAAACCTGTTTATTCGTCCAGAGTCATTCAACGCCAAAGACAAGCCGGTGTGGCAAATACTGAATGTGGCTGAGTTTGAATGTGATCCTGATATTGATGGCACTAATTCTGATGGTGCTGTCATCATTAATTTCGCCCAGCGCAAAGTCTTACTCGCTGGCATGCGTTATGCCGGTGAAATGAAAAAAGCGATGTTTTCGGTGCAGAATTATCTGCTACCAGATGTCGATGTTTTGCCTATGCATTGTGCCGCCAATGTTTGTAAAGACGGCAATGTTACCCTCTACTTTGGTCTGAGTGGTACCGGCAAAACGACACTCTCTGCTGATCCTGAGCGGTTCTTAATTGGTGATGATGAACACGGCTGGGGTAAGGATGTTGTTTTCAATATGGAAGGTGGCTGTTACGCCAAATGTATTGATTTAAGCCAAAAGAACGAGCCCGTGATCTGGGATGCCATAAAGCAGGGCACAATTATTGAGAATGTGGTCCTCGATGATGAGGGCACACCCGATTACACCGACGTCACACTCACACAAAATAGCCGAGCCGCTTATCCACTAGAGCATGTCGCGATGACGGTCGATGAGAACCTTGCCGGCGAGCCATCAGCGATCATATTTCTGACTTGTGACTTAACCGGCGTACTTCCACCGGTCTCATTGCTAAATCGAGAGCAGGCTGCGTATCACTTCCTAAGTGGTTACACCGCACTGGTCGGTTCGACAGAAATGGGTGCTGGTTCAGGGATTAAATCGACTTTTTCTACCTGCTTTGGTGCGCCATTCTTTCCACGTCCACCAGCCGAGTATGCTGAGTTATTGATGAAGCGTTTGGATAACTCAGATGCCAAAGTGTATCTGGTCAATACTGGCTGGACAGGTGGTGCTCACGGTCGCGGTGGAGAGCGCTTCTCGATTCCAACCACACGTGCCTTCATCCATGCCATTCAAAGTGGTGCTTTAAGAGATTGCGAGACGGTTCATCTGAAAGGCTTGAACCTCGACGTACCGACTTCAGTTGAAGGGGTTGATGATGTTTTATTACAGCCTAGAAATACTTGGTCCGATCCTGAGGCATATGACGTCGAGATGCGTCATTTATGCCAGCAGTTCATCGATAATTTTAATAAATTCGAAGTCGATGAACAGATAACCGCCGCTGGACCAAAGTTAAGCTAATTAAAAATATCAACAACTTGCTTGAACGGCCTGCATTGCACAGGCCGTTTTTTTATCCATTAATTTTTCCAGTCTTGGTCTTCTTTATCCAGTTGCTCTGGTGATTTGATATTCGGTGGTATACGCGGTTTTTTAGCGGTATCTAACAGTAACATTGCGCCGCCAATGATAAATAGGAAGGCAAGTACAATGAAAATTATTGCTTCGGTCACAGGCTAAACCAAATCTTGAAACTGTTGTTCATTAAATCCAATCAGAATGGCTTTGCCTGTATCAACCACTGGACGTTTGATCAGGGTGGGTTGTTGCAGAATTTCTGTCAGCGCCAGTTGCGCATTCATATTGGTTTTTGTCTCATCAGACAAGCCACGCCACGTTGTACTACGCTTATTAACAACCTTGTCCCAGCCCAGTGTTTCAAGCCAGGTCGAGACAGTTGCTGAATCAATACCGTCCTTACGAAAATCATGAAATTGATAGGACACATCATGACTATCGAGCCATTTTTGTGCCTTTTTGACTGTATCGCAATTAGGGATACCGTAGAGTGTAATCATGGTTATTTACCCTCATCCAAGCAATCGAGTAATGCCATCTTGAGGCCAAGCTCTTGTTGACCAGTGAGAAGCGAGCCATCCATGTTAGTTACCGAGAATACATCCTCAACCTTTTCACCCAATGTCACGACTTTAGCGGTATGTAATTCAACGCCTGATTTGAGGAAGGCTTTGCCGATTTCTGAGAGCAATCCGGGACGGTCAAGGGTGGTAATTTCAACCAGCGTCCGGCGCAGATTTTCAGTAACCTGAAAGCTGATTTCGGTTTCAATATCAAAATGCTGATAACGATGATTTGGTTTTTGTAGTCCCTCTGTAATCTCTTGGAGTTCGTTATCCTCCACTTTCTTCGAGAGTAAGTTTTTGAGGCTCTCGACCCGTTCATTATCTTTGATTGATTGGCCATCGGATTCTAGTACAACAAATGAGCCCATGATAAAGCCATCTCTGGTTGAGTGGAGACTGGCATCATGAATACTGAGGTTTTTCTTGTGAATAAACGAGGTTATCTGAGTAAAGTACTCCTCATGTTTCGGCATATAGACAAACAGTTCAGTGGTCAGAGTACGTTTATCTCTGTATACCGCGACAACATTCTCCGAGGCAGGATTCTTTAGTATTTGATGTGTTTGCCAGGCAATACGCTTAACCGGATTACGGACAAAATAGTCGTCTTTGAAATTCTCCCATAAGGCATTAATGGCATGTGCTTTCACGCCTTTTCTGCCCAGGAAATCAACCGCCTCAGCCTTGGCTTTGCGTATTGTTTCGGTAAAGTTCTGTGGATTATCTAAGCCACGCTGAAGGGCACTGCGGGTGAGCTTATACAAATCACTCAACAGGGTATCCTTCCAGTTATTCCAGAGCGTGTGACTGGTAGCACAAATATCGGCTACAGTAAGCAAATAGATGTAGTTCAGACATTCAACGGTGCCGACACGACTGGCGAATTCATGAATGACCTTCGGATCGGTAATATCTTTGCGTTGGGCCGTCATGGACATGACCAGATGATCGGCTACTAACCAAACCACCAGATCGGTTTGTTGTTTATTGAGTCCATGATCCTGACAGAATTTACGGGCTACGATCGCACCAATCTCTGAATGGTCGCCCCCTTGACCCTTACCGATATCATGAAACAGAGCACCTAACAGTAATAATTCTCGATTTGGGATCAGTTTCATCACCTGATTGGCCAGGGCAAAATCAGTTTTACTCTCATCACGGGAGAAACTATCGATATTCTGCATGACAAACAAAGTGTGCTCATCAACGGTATAAATATGGAACAGATCGTACTGCATCTGGCCAACAATTCGGGCATAGGCAGGTAAGTAAGTTCTCAATACACCATAACGTCGCATGTAGACAAAGGCACGAACCATACCATTGGGGTGGCGTAAGATATCCAGAAACAAGCGTTTAGCTTCCGGATCATTATGAAATGCCTCGAAATCAATTTCTGTTCTTGAATTAATTATTGCACGAATGGTCGGTGCTCTGACGCCCAGAATTTCTTCATCGCAGGCAATATGGTAAAACAGCTTGATGAGTTGGACTGGCTGGTTTAGAAATAGATCCTCTGATTTTGCTTCGATCCGCGAGCCTAACACCTGAAAGTTTTCATCGATGGCTTTTACACTAAATTTCTCGTTGGCATACAGAATGGTTTCTGAGAAGTGTTGTAGCAACATGTCATTGAGCTCACGAGTGGTTCGCACGACTTTAAAGTAATCCTGCATCAGGTGCTCAACATCGTATAAATGCTCAGAATCGCTGTAGCGCATTTTCTCTGCCACCGGCTTTTGGTGATCGAATAGCAATCTGTCCTCGCCACGACCAGCGACCTGATGTAATGCAAATCGCAATCGCCACAGATAATTCTGACATGACTCAAGTGTCTGATATTCGTGCTCAGTTAAAAACCGCTCAGCCAGAAGTTCATTAAGGCTATTCACACCGAAATGACGCTTCGTTACCCAGCCAACTAACTGGATATCTCGCATAGATCCTGGACTTTTCTTGATATTGGGTTCCAGCGCGTATGAGGCCTTCAGGAACTTTTGGTGTTGCTCCTGTTGCTCCTTGTATTTCGCTTTGAAGAACTCAGTCGATGGCCACAAACCACGCGACTGGATCATTTCCCGAAGGTCATCATAGAAGGCGTCTGAACCGGTAATCAATCGTGACTCAATAAGATTGGTCATAACAGTGACATCTTCTTTAGCCATGGATTTACAGGCTTTGATGTCCCTGACACTGTGACCAATATCAAGCCCCAAGTCCCAGAGTGCGGTTATGAAGGCCTCAATGGCATCTTTTTGTGAGCTTGATAACTTACGGGTCTTGGCCGTTAGAATTAATAAATCTATATCAGAGTAGGGGTGCAGCTCAGCGCGGCCATAGCCACCGACAGCAATCAATGCTGCCTCGCTTGCCTCATCTTTGAGGGTGTTATTCCATAACCTGATCAGTAACTCATCGATGGCAGTCGCACGGCCATTGAGAATATCCCGTATGGGTAAGCTCTCATCAAAACAATGATCAAGTGTCTCAGAAACACTACTGAGAAATTGTTTACATTCGGCTACCGTGGGTGAATCACTCAAATCCGATTCAATGACAGCCTGAATTCGATCGGCAACGGATATCGCGCTAGTGTCTTGAGGGTCCTCTGGTTTTACCAGTGAATTGGTGAGGCTACTGAGGGTTTTTACCTCCATGATTCCTCACTCCGAGCTGTGAATACCTCGAAGCCATTGTCAGTAACACCAATGGTATGCTCCCATTGCGCCGATAAACTTCTATCCTTAGTTACCACAGTCCAGCCATCTGGAAGTAATTTAGAGTGGCGTTTGCCTAAATTCAACATGGGTTCGATGGTAAAACACATACCTTGTTTTAAAACCATTCCTGTTCCTGGCCGACCATAGTGCAAGACTTGTGGCTCCTCGTGGAATATTTTGCCAATTCCGTGTCCGCAATATTCGCGAACGACGCTTAACTGGTGTTTGTGAGCAAAAGTCTCGATCACATGACCAATATCCCCCAGCGTAGCGCCCGGCTTTACCTGCTCCATGCCCAGGTACAGTGCTTCTTGAGTTAACTTACATAATCGATCCGCACGAATTGAGGGTTTACCGACAATAAACATCTTACTGGTATCGCCGTGGTAGCCGTCTTTGATGACAGTGATATCAATATTAATAATATCGCCATCCTTGAGTTTCTTGTCAGCCGGAATGCCGTGGCAAATGACATGATTCACAGAGGTACAGATTGACTTGGGAAAACCATGGTAATTCAATGGCGCAGGGATCGCTTTCTGCTCCTGCGTAATGTAGTCATGACAAATGGTATTTAATTCGTCGGTAGTGATGCCTTTTACGACGTGAGGTTCGATCATTTCCAGAACCTCAGCTGCTAGTCGACCAGCGACGCGCATTTTTTCTATTTCATCAGCTGTTTTAATCGAAACGGTCATGATTTATTATGGTTATATTATTTTTAACAATGATACGCATTATAGACGCCATTCAGATTACTGTCAGTAACGCTCGTCTTGATATCAACCCTTTCAGGCGTAGATTATCAACTTCTTTAAGTTTACCTGGTAATTTATTGAACAAAATGTCTGCCAATTATAGTGATATATGCAAAAGTTAGAACGTAAAGCACTGGTCATAAAGCTCAGTTCATTGGCAGTCACCAATGAATCAGGCGCCATTGCGCACCAACGACTGACAAATATTCTTGCTGACATCGTTCAGTTAGCCAAGGATCATAAAATTACTCCGGTGCTGGTCAGCTCTGGCGCAATTAACATCGGTCGAGCCATACTGGGCGAGGCCTCAGATAATATGGCTTACCTGCAAGCCTGTGCTGCCGTTGGTCAGGCCCGACTAATGCAGGCCTACGAACAGAAGTTTTCCAAATATGACTTACAGGTCGCACAGATACTGCTAACTCATGAGGATCTGCGCAACAAGCAGCGTAGCCTGAATATCAAAAACACTCTAAATGAATTGATCTCGGCCGGTATTATTCCAATTATCAATGAAAACGATTCGGTCAGTTTTGATGAAATAAGCTTTGGTGATAATGATCAGCTGTCAGCCATGATTTGTGAATTAGTGGCGGCACCCATGCTGGTCATGCTCACGAAAACCAATGGTCTCTACAACGCCGATCCCTCAGAGCCAGACGCAGAGCGCTTTGAATCTATCGCCTATGATGAGGCGCTCGACCAAATAAAAACACTGACCAAAACAATCACTGGCAAAGGGGGCATGAAAACCAAATTAGCCGCCGTGAGAAAATTGACCCCGCTTGGGGTTGATGTGGTGATATCGACTTATCTGGGAAAATGTCCTGTTTCTGATGCGATATCTGGCAAGATGGGAACCTACTTTTTCAGCAACCCCCAACCGAATGCACTGAAGAAGCGTTCGTGGATATTAACCCGAGCCAGAGAGCATGCCTGGCTCAACATTGATAAGGGGGCGTATGATGCGCTCAAGAAGAATGCTTCATTACTCCCCATCGGGATGAAATCTGTCCGAGGTCCATTCAACCGCGGTGACAGTATACTCATTAAGTACCAGCGCAAAGTTGTTGCCTATGGCATTGCTGAATACAATGCGCGGGAGGCGGCCCAAATCTGTCAAACGGCGGGTAATGACCTGCCATCGAAATTAAAGCAAGTACATGCCAAAGTCATGGTTCACAAGGATAATTTAATTCTTAAACAGGACTGATAAGTTGTGATCTGATCATCGACAAAGTAGACTTGCCAAGACGCTGATAAAGGCAATTATTATGAACAAAATACTCACCAAACCTTACAGCATGAGTGAGGAGATCTGGAATGTCGCCACCCATGCGATTGGTTTCGCATTGGCCATTGTGGGATTGGTATTCCTGATACTTAGGGCGGAAGGCACAGCTGCTGTGACCAGTGTCAGTATTTATGGCGGAACGCTGATTTTCATGTTTCTGGCATCAACGGTTTACCATGCGATTAGTCATCCTAAAAGTAAGCGAATACTAAAAATCGTAGATCATTCAGCTATTTACCTGCTCATCGCCGGCACCTACACGCCATTCCTACTAATCAGCCTCGATGGCATACTTTCACTGGCAGCGATTGTGGTGATTTGGTCTATTGCTATATTGGGTGTTTTGTTTAAGGTGTTTGCAGCGAATCGTTTTCCTAAGTTGTCATTGGCAACCTATCTGTTAATGGGATGGATGGCGGTGTTACTAGGTTACCCCCTCTATCTGGCCATTCCTGTTGGTGGCCTTTGGTTGCTCGCAGCCGGAGGACTCCTATTCAGCATCGGGGTTATTTTTTATGTCTTAAAAGATAAACAATACACTCATGCTGTCTGGCATATGTTTGTTCTGGGCGGCTGTATTTGTCATTTCTATTCTGTTTATATTTATGTGGTGTGAACATACCAATGATTAAGTCAAATTTAGTTTTCTCCT
>CAZLIR010000003.1:5874-29280 GCA_964559635.1 uncultured Enterobacterales bacterium | reverse complement strand
GCATGAGATCCATTTTTTCAACCGCCATGCGTGATCTGGAAGTCTCAACCGCCTCGATGCCTTCCTTCTCACCATCGGTCCAGATTTTACTGGCCGCGAATAACTGGTCATTAGGTGGTAACTGACGCAGTAATTTCCCCAATAATTTCTCGGCCGAACCATACATGGGTGACGAGTCGATCATCTGCCCGCCCATGGCAAAGAACAGCTTGAGTACTTCGAGTAACTGGTCATGGAAGTCAGGGTTATTCAGGTAGTTAAAGGTTCTCGATGACCCCATACCAATCACATTAAGAGCAGCGCCCGAGGATGGAATCTTTTTACTAATGTACATCGTCGGCTGTGCCATAAGCTTGCCAGTGATTGCTGGTGTGAGAGCAGATGCACCCACGAGCTGTAATAACTGTCTGCGATTAATCATTTGCTAATACCTTACCGGTTGCCTCACCTAAGCCGATTCGCACGCCGTTCTCACCGCCACAGAAGCCACGTAAAATAACGGTATCACCATCCTCTAAGAAGGTTCTTGTTTCTCCCGATGGTAGACTGATAGGTCGCTTTCCAGCACCTGATAGTTCCAGTAATGAACCTGCCTCAGCGGGCTCGGGACCTGATTGCGTGCCACTACCGAGTAAATCTCCGGGCTTAAGATTACAGCCGTTCACAGTGTGATGAGTCAACATTTGCGCTACGGTCCAATAGGAATGCTTGAAGCTTGAGCGTGATAGCTCAACTGGTGCCATGCCCTGCTCTGCCATTTGCTCAGTCTGAATGTGAACCGATAGCTGAATATCAATCGCACCGCGCTCAGAGTTCTCATCAGAGCTCAAATAAGGCAGTGGTTGCGGATCAGTCGATGGCCGTTGGAATGCGACACGGTATGGCGCTAATGCCTCCATAGTAATGATCCATGGTGAAATGGTCGAGGCAAAATTCTTCGCCAAGAAAGGCCCCAGCGGCTGATATTCCCAGGCCTGCAAATCCCTTGCTGACCAATCATTAAATAAGCAGATACCAAATACATGTTGTTCCGCACGCTCAATATCAACGGCCTCACCGAGTTCATTTCCCTGTCCGACAAAAATACCCAGTTCCAGTTCGTAATCGAGGCGCTTGCAGGGGCCAAATGATGGCTCTGCGGCATCAGGCGCCTTGGTCTGTCCCGAGGGACGCTTAAAGTTCTGTGGCGAAACGTCAACCGAGGATGCACGACCATGATAACCAATCGGTACCCACTTGTAGTTGGGCAATAATGGATTATCGGGACGGAATAGCTTACCGACCGAGGTCGCATGATAGATTGAGGTATAAAAATCGGTGTAGTCGCCAATGTGGCAAGGCATTCCATACTCAGCATCTGTCATTGGATAAAGACAGGTCCGGAGCAATTGCTCATGTTCAGATCCTGTGCGTAATAGACGAGAAACGGCGAGTCTGAGTGCCGAGTGATACGAAGCTCCGAGACCCATGTAATCGTTGAGGGTATCTGACTGACAGGCATCAAGGGCTATTGCAGCATCACCACTTAGCAAGCCGGTCTTGGCCAAATCCTGAAGGTTTAGGATCTGGTCACAAATAGCGATCCCCGCAGCAAATGCCGTCATATCTCCTGATTTAAAGATGGCGATTGGGAGATTCTGGATCGGGAATTCATCACTTGTACCAACCCAAGAGGTAAGGCTGGCATCATGTGTTTCGTTTAACATGGATGTCTCCATTTATTGTTATCTTAATTACTGACTATTTTAACGAAAAATAGTTTCCAATCCGAGGTTAAAAAAGCATATCTGGACAGAAAAGTATGATTCTTGCAAAATGACCAAATAATTTTATGAGATGAGTTAATTATGAACCTCAAACCCGCCAATGACATCTTTGTCACCGACAGCAATACGACAGTAACAGTTATCCAGGTAATCAAAAATTCTGAACTAGACAATACCTTATCTAGCTTATCCGAGCAGCAGCAAAACTGGGTAAAGCAAGCGCAATTTTCAGCTACCGCCAAGAGCTATATTCGGATCCCAGCAGAGGACAAAGATCTACTTTGGTTAGGAATTGGCGAGGGCAATACTACAGACCTTCGTGACTCAGCAGCATGGATTAGTCAACAGCTGTCCACGGGTATCTATCAGTTTAATATCGACAATAATGACCTCTGTTTGGGTTGGGCGCTGGGGCAGTATCAATTTCAGTACTACAAGGCGTCATCGAAGCCAGTGAACCAGTTAATGATCAACGCTGAAATCATGAGTATTGTGGCAGGGCTGGTCAACGGAATGTTTGTTACCCGAGACCTGATCAATACACCCGCGAATGACATGGGGCCTGAGCAACTGGCCGAGGTAGCAAAATCATTGGCAATTGAATATGGCGCTAACTTTAGTCAGGTTCTGGATCAGGAGTTACTGGAATGTGGTTACCGAACTATTTACACCGTAGGTCAGGCAGCCGATAACCGTCCCCGGCTAATTGATCTGCGTTGGGGCGATGAAAATCAGCCCAAGGTGACCTTGGTAGGTAAAGGCGTTTGTTTCGACTCGGGTGGTCTGGATATTAAACCTTCAGCAGGTATGCGTGTCATGAAAAAAGACATGGGTGGTGCAGCCCACGCACTGGGTTTAGCCATCATGATCATGACCGCCAAACTACCGGTTCATCTGCGCGTATTAATCCCAGCGGTTGAAAATAGTATTTCCAGCAACGCCTATCGTCCCGGCGATATCATCAAGACCTATAAAGGAACCACTGTTGAAATCGATAATACGGATGCTGAAGGTCGACTGGTGTTGTGTGATGCCCTGACTCTGGCGTGTGAGGAGAAACCACAGCTGATGCTGGATTTTGCCACACTCACCGGAGCAGCACGCGTGGCTATGGGGACCGGAGTAGTCCCCTACTTTACCGATGATGCACAACTAGTGTCTGGCTTAAATGCGAGTTCCGATGCCGTTGCCGATCCGATCTGGCAACTTCCGCTATTCAAGGGTTATGAAGCCGACTTAAAATCCTCGGTTGCCGACATGAGTAATATGGGTAAGGGACCTTTTGGTGGCGCCATCACCGCAGCTCTTTATTTAAAGCATTTTGTCGATGCCGATGTGCCATGGGTGCACTTTGACCTCTATGGTTGGAACAGCGCGACCAAGCCAACCTGTCCCGAGGGTGGGCAATCCATGGCGATACATGCTGTATTCGATATGCTGCAACGCTCGTATAGTTAATAGTTACTCAAAACTCATTCACTCAGAACACGGACAAACAGAAGTTAGCAACCAGTATGAACGCACATTATCCCAGTATATTTCAACCGCTTGATCTTGGATTTACCACCTTAAGGAATCGTATCATGATGGGTTCGATGCATACCGGACTTGAGGAGCATCCCGGCGGTACTAAGCGCCTCGCTGCCTACTTTGAGGAACGTGCCCGTGGTGGTGTTGGGCTGATTGTTACCGGTGGTTATGGCCCAAATGAGCGTAGTGCAACCCACTTAGAATCTTCACGCTTGGTCTCGGAGCAGGATGTAGAGGAGCACAAGGAAATTACAGCAGCGGTACACCAATACGACTGCAAAATTTGTCTGCAAATACTGCATACCGGACGTTATGCCTATAACCCGAGACCACTGGCTCCCTCAGCGATACAGGCGCCGATTAATCGCTACAAGCCAGAAGCAGCCTCTGCGGCACAAATTGAAGAGCAGATAGAAGACTTTATTAAGACAGCCAAGATGGCACAGGCTGCAGGTTATGATGGCGTGGAAATCATGGGTTCAGAGGGCTATTTCCTAAATCAGTTTATCGCCACTCGGACTAATCACCGCGACGACGAATGGGGTGGTAGTTTTGAAAATCGCATTAAATTACCCGTTGATGTTGTGCGTCGGGTGCGCCAGGCAGTGGGGGAGCAATTTATCATCATCTACCGCCTCTCCATGCTCGATTTAGTCGAGGGTGGCAGCTCTGCTGAAGAAGTCATTAAACTTGGACAAGCAATTGAACAGGCAGGAGCTACCATCATCAACACCGGTATTGGCTGGCATGAAGCACGTATCCCAACCATTGCGACCAAGGTGCCACGGGCAGCCTTCACCTGGGTAACACGTAATTTTAAGGATCACTTCAATATACCTGTGGTGACCACGAACCGAATCAATACCCCCGAAGTGGCTGAGGAAGTGCTTGAGCGAGGCGATGCAGACATCATCTCAATGGCAAGACCCATGTTGGCAGATGCTGAGTTTGTTAATAAGGCAGCGGCGGGACTCGCAGATGAAATCAATACCTGTATCGGTTGTAATCAGGCTTGCTTGGATCACATTTTCAACGGCCATCTGACATCTTGTCTGGTCAACCCACGCGCCTGTCATGAAACGCTTATTAAGATTGAACCGACCGATAATCCCAAGAAAGTGGCGGTGGTCGGAGCTGGTCCCGGTGGCTTAGCTGCGGCGGTCACAGCTGCAGAGCGAGGTCATGATGTTACTTTATTCGATGCTGCGAATGAAATTGGTGGTCAATTCAATATTGCTAAACAAATACCCGGCAAAGAGGAATTCTACGAGACGCTGCGCTACTTTGCAGTACAAATACGCAAACATGGTATCAAGCTGATGCTGAATACCAAGATGAGTGCTGATGAACTCAATCAATCCGATTTTGATCAGGTAGTGATTGCAACGGGAATAACGCCAAGAATACCCAATATTGCAGGTATTGATCATCCATCGGTCCTCTCCTATGTTGATGTTCTCAAGCACAAGGTACCTGTCGGTAAGACGGTGGCATTAATTGGTGCTGGCGGTATAGGCTTTGATACTTCGGAGTATCTTCTGCATGACCAACCCCATGGGGCCAAATCGATTTCCACCTTTATGGCTGAGTGGGGTGTCGATATGAGTCTTAAAGCCAGAGGTGGTATCGAGGGAGTTAAACCACAATTCGCTGCTCCGTCCAGACAACTCTACTTGCTGCAACGCAAGGCCAGCAAACTAGGCGCAGGACTGGGTAAAACGACTGGCTGGATTCATCGAATTGATTTGGCAAAGCATGGTGTAAAAATGCTATCCTCATGTGACTACCACAAAATAGATGATGAGGGTTTGCATATCACTGTGGCTGGTGAATCACAGGTGTTAAAAGTAGACAACATAGTGATCTGTGCTGGTCAGGAATCGAATAATAAACTAGCAGATGGATTGAACAAACCTTATCACATTGTTGGCGGCGCAAAAGAGGCGACAGAACTCGATGCGAAGCGTGCCATCAAGCAGGGTATGGAAACCGCCATCGCCATAAACTAACGATCATCCTAAACATTAACTTAATTAAACGGAGTAGATAATGAGCCAGGCTTATGAAGTGCCTTTGAGAGATATGAATTTCCTGTATTTCGAGTTGTTTGGAGGAAAAGAAATCACCGATTTGGAGGCTTATCAAGACGCCGATCCTGAGACCATTAAGGCGGTTTTAGAGGAGGCAGCCAAATTTATTGAAGCCGAAATACTCCCGCTTAATCTTTCCGGTGATCTCGAAGGTTGCACACTCACAGATGGTGAGGTAACAACGCCTAAAGGCTTCAAAGAGGCATACACACAACTTGCAGAGGGCGGCTGGACAAGCTTGTCTGGACTACAACAATACGGCGGTATGGGACTACCCTACTCCGTGGGATTCATGGTCTCTGAGATGATTGCAGCGGCTAATCAGTCGTTCTCCATGTACCCGGGCCTGACCCATGGTGCAGCAGCTGTCATTGAGAATTATGGCTCGGATGAGCAAAAAGAACTCTATCTCAGCAAATTTAATGAGGGCAGTTGGTCTGGCACCATGTGTTTGACTGAGCCACATTGTGGTACTGATCTGAGTTTGATCCTTACTAAAGCTGAGCCCAATGACGATGGTACCCACAATTTAACCGGTACCAAAATATTCATCTCCTCTGGTGAGCATGATCTGACGGATAATATCGTACACCTAGTGCTGGCTCGATTGCCGGATGCACCACCGGGAATCAAGGGTATCAGTTTGTTTATCGTACCCAAATATCTCACAGATGCCAGCGGAGAAATAACTGAGCGTAATGGTATTGTTTGCGGTTCAATCGAACACAAAATGGGCATTCATGGCAACGCCACTTGCGTGATGAACATGACAGATGCCAAAGGCTATCTGATTGGCGAGCCGCATCGTGGTATGCAGGCGATGTTTGTCATGATGAATTCCGCTCGACTTGGTACTGGTCTGCAGGGCTTTGCCATTGGTGAGCGGGCTTATCAGGGAGCATTAAACTATGCCCGCGATCGATTACAGATGCGCTCACTGTCAGGTGCAAAGCGACCCGAGTTGAAGGCTGACCCAATTATTGTTCACGCCGATGTTCGTCGTATGCTGTTGACCATCAGAGCTTATACTGAAGGTTGTCGCGCCATGAGTTATTGGATTGCTCAGGAACTTGATATCGCTGAGCATCATCCAGATGAGGCCCGTCGGCAAAAGGCAGAGGATCTCGCCGCTCTGATGACCCCGGTAATTAAAGCCTTCAGCACAGATAAAGGATTTGATTCAGCGAACCTAGGTATTCAAGTATTTGGTGGACATGGTTATGTGACTGAGCATGGCATGGAACAATTTGCCCGCGACGCTCGCATTGCGCAAATATATGAGGGCACTAATGGTATTCAGGCTCTGGATCTGGTCGGTCGTAAATTACCAATGCATGATGGTCGGCTACTGAAAACCTTCTTTGCCATGCTAGATGACTTCATAGCGCAACATGAAGACAATGAGGCGTATGCAGAGTTTATTCTGCCGCTAACGAAGGCGACAGGCGGGTTGAAACAAACCAGTATGTGGTTAGCCACAGCTGGCCGTGAAAACCCCGATCATGTCGGTGCTGCAGCCGTCGATTACTTGCACATCTTTGGTCTGGTTACAGTAGCCTGGATGTGGACCAAAATGGCCATTACTGCCATTGAGCAGGATCCCGACGGTGCAGATGAGTTTTATCAGGGTAAGATTGCTACTGCCAGATTTTACATGGCTAAATTATTGCCGCATGTCTATGGTCACATGCAAACTGCCATGTCGGGCTCAGATAGCCTTATGACATATCCGGACAATGCTTTCTAAACATTCCGCACTCATAAACTAAAAACGGCATCTTATATGAGATGCCGTTTTTTTGTGCAACACATTATTTGCTCATTCGAAATCAGAACTGATAACGCGCTCCTAATACCAGACTTCGTCCTGCGCGAGGTGCGACATCTTTGATGTATGACGCATGGTCTCTCGCTTCCTCGTCCAACAAGTTCTTGGCCTTGAGAAATACCACGAAATCTTGATTATCAAGCGCACGGTACGCTAACTCAAAATCGAGCATCTCAAAACCTTCTGTGGGTAATTCATTGACGCCAATATCATCCTGATCGGAGTAACTGATATAACTCAGCTCAGCCGATAAATCATTGTCATCATAATGCAGAATAAGTCCTGTTTTCATGGGCGGTATTCTCGGCAAATAACCACCATCGGCAAGTTCGGCATTAACGAGATCTGCGATAAATCCAATGCTTAGATTGTATGCTGCATCCTCGACAAGCTGATAATCCATGTGGAACTCAAATCCCTGAATGTCGGCATCTGCCTGAGTGTAGGCTAGTATCGGGAAATCATCATCGATAAGCACATCATAACCATTTAAGTTGGTAACAATACCGGTGTTTTCCTGGATCTCACCATAAATGAAGTTATTGTATGTATTGAAATAGACATTGAACTCACCCGAGAATCGACCTGAATTAAAGCGGTAAGCTAAGTCGATATTGATTGAGGATTCGTTCTCTAAATCCAGATTACCAATTTCAAAGGTCTCAGTAGCAAGGTGCTCGCCAAACGAGTACCGCTCTTCGACATTTGGTGCGCGCTCTGCTCGAGACAGATTCAATGCCAGACTGGCATCATCAGAAATATCGAATACAGCGCCGGCAGAGATTGTGTACACGGAGTCTGTTGCCTTTGAAAAGCCCTCAACTTCAATCATCTGCTGTTCTTGACGGAAGCCAAGCTCATATTTGATGTTGTCCTGTCGCAACTCTTCCACAACAAACACAGCAAGATTAGATGTGTTTGATGGCGGAACAAAGGCTTCTTCACCAATGGCTGAGAAGTCCCGATCGGTATATTGTAATCCAACGATACCGTTCCAACCTGCAATTTCACTGTGACGAAGATAGGTTCTTAATTCTGTTGCATCATTGCTAAACCGAGTACCCGTTTCGTCACCCTCTAATTCGGTGTGCTCATAGTTGGTATTGGTTAGGCCGATGAACATATCCTCAACACCGGCAAATGGTGCAATGATACCTGCCTGTAGGTCGAGTCTGGTTTGCTCCATGTCAATGGCGACCATTTCCTCCTCTTCCTCATGCTCCTCTTCCTCGTGATCTTCATCTTCATGCTCTTCTTCATGACCATGAGAATGTCCAGGTAAGCCATAGAATTTATTTGAGTGAGTCAATGACGCACCGAAATAACCCCAATCACCAATCCAGGTCATACCAACAGCAGCACCCTCAGCTTCGGCGTATGAATTCTCCAACTCTCCGAACGCTTCCTCTTCTTCGTGCTCCTCGCCCTCGTGATCCTCATCATCATGCTCCTCTTCTTCAGCAGCCCTTAAGGCAGCTGACTCTGCGAAGCCCGGAATCTCGAGATTTTCAGTGTTTGTGGTAAAGGCATTGAGACTGAAGGCGAATGACTCATCGCCACCACTAACAACACCTATGAAGGATTCTTCTTGAGTGGCTGAATCGCCAAACCGAATTTCCGCCCCACCCGTTGTGCCATCAGCACCATCAGGGTTAATGAGTGAATCAGCGACATTGACAACACCACCAATCGCACCGCTGCCATATAACAGGGTAGCCGGGCCTTTTAATACTTCGATTTGCTCTGCGAGCAGTGGTTCAAGTGCCACATCATGGTCATTACTGGTGATACTGGCGTCCTGCACTGTCATTTGATTCTGTGTAATAAGCACCCGAGGACCTGCCAAGCCGCGTATCACTGGTCTTGCAACAGCAGGACCAAAGGACGACATGCTGACACCGGGTTGCTTTTCGAGGATATCACCCAAGGTTGTCGCACGGTTCAGCAGTAATGATTCTCCTGCGATCACAATAGCCGGGGTGGCCATATCTAATTTGGTATGCTCCAACGGATTGGCTTTGACTACCAGGACGTCATCCATGTGATAGGGCATTTTAATCGTAATTGTGTCACCGTCTTCACTAACAGTAATGTCCTGATGGAAGTGGTTACGTGAACCACCCTTCACATCTAATGTATAGTCACCTGCCGGCAGATCGAGAGAGAAACGTCCCTCAGAATCGGTAGTTGTCTGGATATCCTGATCTCTGACCAGAATCACTGTATTTGGAACAGCTTTATTGCGTTGATCTTTTAGTACACCTGTTACTTCGGCTGCCTGTACACTGGTGTGCACCATACCAGCACCTAACATGGCTAGCATAATACGACTGTATTTCATTGATTTATCTCTTATGTTCGTTAACGGGTTCGACGCTGAGCGGAACGTCAGTGTCTTGTGTTTCAATTATTGCGGGTTAACGATTAAGCAGGCGGCCCGCGAAGGTAAGGTCGATGATAGTGGTTCTGTCTGTTGATGTAGGTATATTCAGAGAATTCCTCTACAACAGAAAAATTCTGGTGTGATTGGTCGTGGCATTGTGATAATAATTCGTCGTCACTGCCTTTTGAGTGTCCGCACCACTCACATGATTGATCAATACTGTGTGGTTCACTCAACTCATGAGCAATCTGATTTCCCTGCGCAAAAAACATAATCAGCAGAAGGCCAAATGCCATCCACGCTGTATGTCTTGTCGTCTTACGTTCAGTCATCATGAGTGTATTGTGCCTGAGAATCAGTAGGGGCGTTATAATATAACATATCAAATCAGAACGCCATATTCACAGTGCGTCATTTTACTGCAAATAGGTATTGCTACAATGACACTGAAAAGCCGATAGAAACGCCATTTTCGGTATTTTTCGCCATAGTATGACCACCATGAAACTCTGCAACCAATTGCACGATATGAAGCCCCAGACCCAGATGAGGCTGATTGTCCTCACGCTCTTTATCACGGATAGATACCATTGATTGAAAGAGTTGATCGGCCATGCCCGCAGGCAACTGCGGTCCAATATTACTGACACTAATTTGGCAATGTTGTTGATCACTTATGCCAGTAACAGTAATCACACTACCCGGCTCGGCAAAACTCACTGCATTACTGACAAGTTTGTCCAGTGCTTGCGCCAGCAAATCAGGAGAAGCCGAAATATCTTCAACGTCAGTCGAAAATTGAAATTGATGCGTGGGATAGATTGACTGGTACCCTTTAACCATCTGCGATAAAAATGTCGCTAATGATATTTTTTCACTTTCAGATTCATGGATCGACTGCTCCAGCCGACTCGCTTCAGCCATGCGATGTAACAGGGTTTGTAGTCGCTGTATGCCCTGCTCAGCACGCGATAAATTACCCTGTATTGGCTGATTATCATGGCTGTCGATCTGTTGTTGCATGTTCTCCAATGAGGACCGAACTACCGCGACGGGAGTCCTGATTTCATGCGACAGACGTGATGCCAGTTTCTCCAGATAGTCGTGGTAGGCACGCAACCTTATCAGCATATCTCTGACATGATTATTCAAGGTGTCTAACTCATCGCCCCGCTTTAATTCCGGCAAGTCACCCTTGACTCGACCATATTCATCGATTGCACTGTCAGTGACTTTTTCCAGTTGCCGGATTCGATTACTCAGTCGACCAGCAAATGTAATTAATGCCACGGCTAGTAGTAGAAATATCAGCAGTGATACATTTAATAAACTCGCCAAAGCGCTTCGTTGTAATACCTGTAATGCCGCGGTTGACTCTTCAATTAAAACCACACCCTTAATCCGATTTTGCTCAACTATCGGCCAGGCAGAAGTCAGCAACATACTAGAGTCGTTGCCCTGTCTGATCCGGGTACTGAGTGCCTCACCACGTAATGCTGACTTAACATCATCTCGATTCGCCAGAGTTGTGTCATTCCAAGAGTCCGATATCTCATCCGGTATTAACAGCCAGGCAAACAATGGATTGATTGGTTTCAGGTTTTGTTCGATATTCAGGGTACCCGTACTCGCCAATAGTCGACCTTGGTTATCAAGTAGCCTCAGGCGACGACCGTCAAGCAAGCCAAATTGACTGAGTTTAGTATTCAGTGCCGCAGGAGCACTCAGAATTGATAGGCGTTCATTAGCCAGTTGATAGGTTGTTGAACCGCCTGCCTTCAGATCATTGACGCGAATATTGAGCCCCTGAGCCACATATGCGATGGGGATCTTAAACTCCACCTCGTAGCCAACGCCCTGCTCTCGCTCAAGCCAGAATCCCTGAATTCTCGAGTAGCGCTGACCTGTTAACTTATCTCTGGCATAAACCATACCCGGCGCTTCAGTGATGAGTAGCAGTTGTTTAGCCTCATTGCCGATGTTCAAATCCAGCGCGATACCGTCTGCATCCGTTGACTGGCTGAGTGAATAGACCGATTGATGGTACCTGATATCAGAATCGATAATGCTCATGAAGAGATACAAGCTATCGTCATAGCGACCAATTTTTACAGTGGCATTGGCAGATTGCTGTTGGTCGAGCAGTAAGCGCGGTTTTCTGGAGTAATCGCCCCAATCGGCGTCATAACCATCAAGAGATGGCTCGTTCGGCAGGGCTGCAGCATACATTGATTCGCCCGGAGGAAATACCGGGATAATGTCAGTTTGCTGGCTCATATGCGTGGTCACCGACTGGGCATACGTACTCAGATTGTCCAATAAGATATGCTGTAAATAATCCTCAATCGCTTTAACGTAGCGAAGTCCCAACCAGGGCACAACCAGAATCAATGAAGAGACCAGAAATAGTTTTTGTCGCAGGTTGAGTCTAATCATTCATTACTACCGACTTATCCATCGATAGCCAGCACCATAAACGGTTTCGATATGATCAAATTGCTTGTCCAGCGTCTGAAATTTGCGGCGAATACGTTTGATATGGGAAGTCACGGTTGAATCATCCACAATCGCCTTAGCATCTTGCATTAGCTGATCACGATCCTTCACATGTCCTGGACGCGCAGCCAGTGCATGGACAATCCAAAATTCCGTTAAGGTCAGAGGCACCTTGTCACCCTGCCAAAAACAATCAAGCCGATGAAGATCAATGGTCAGGTGTTCATGCTCAATGATTTTATCGGGTTCAGCTGGTGTCGATAAAGCATCAGTGCGACGAAATAATGCCGCAATTCTGGCCAGTAAATATTGCAAACTGACGTCTTTTGTCAGGTAGTCATCGGCATCCAGACGAATGCCGGAGATCTTATCTAACTCACTATCCAATGCCGTTAAGAAGATAATGGGTAGTGTCTTAGAACGTGTCCTTAGACTGCGACACAGTTCGAAACCGCCCTCAGGATCATCCTGCAAGCACACATCTAATAACGCCAGATCAGGTAATCGTGCTGCAACCATTTTCTCAGCACTCAATCGATCAGCATAGGCCTGAACTTCATAACCTGCCTTGCGCAGAGCTTCCACGTAGTTCTGCCTAATACTGGGCTCATCCTCGACCAATAGAATACGCTTTGCCATACAACTCTCCTTTCAAGGACACCATGGTAAGTGGTTTTAATGCTAAAAAGAAGGGATCAGAGCCACATGCCATATTTTCGCCACATTTCACCCTGAGATAACCCGATTCTGTCAAGAATGCTGCCCTCTGAGGCTGTTGTAATAGCCTGGTCGAACACAATACAACCACAGGAGATACGACATGAAACACGTTATTTTAACACTATCTGCGATTGCCTTAGTCATGAACATGTCTGCAGTGCAAGCTGAAGACAATCAAACTGAGGAGCGTGTCGGTTTTGGTACTGGCCTCGTCATCGGCGCGATAGCTGGCGGACCAGCAGGTGCCATTATTAGTGCGGTCGCTGGTGCCTGGCTTGGCGACAAGGTCAATGAGGCAGATAAAGTACCCGTCTTACACACAAAATTAGCATCACGGACAACCGACCTTAATCAACTTAAGCGTGAGCTGGTGGTTGCTGATACCGAGCTACATAAAGTGCGAGCACAATTAGTAGAACAAGAAATAACCCAACAAAAAGTCAGTCAGCAGAAGCATGCCGTCACTGGTCTAAAGTTTGATGTCATGTTTCGTACTAATTCTAGCGAACTGGAAGACGATGCCATCGAAAAGTTACTACCCATTGCATTATTGATGGAGCAGTACGCTGATTATGATATTCAACTCACTGGTCATGGAGATGTTGTTGGGACGGTTGATGGTAACCGCATCGTGGCGGAAGACCGTGCATTAAGAGTAAAGCAATCTCTGCTCAATGCTGGCATTGATACACGTCGGGTGCACATCATCAATCTGGGTAATACTCAGGCGATGGCAGAATTAGTAGATGTCGAAGGCCGGGCCATGGAGAGACGTGTCCGCATCCAATTTGTTGAATCAACAACAGCAAAGAAACCTTCAATAGCGCAAAATTAATGTGACCATAAAGGAGGTGATTAAACGGGAGTTACGCTCCCGTTTCTCTATGCATCGGACTCACGAAATACCATCACATTCCAATCACCATTGATGGCGACCTGAACTTTAAAGACGATTGGCCGACAGCAAACATAGCAATCTTCGGTATATTGCTGATCTTCATCCAGTACCTCTACAACGGTATCGAATGTCTCACCACAATAGGGGCAACTAATATATGTTTGCTCTATTGAACTCATCTCATCTGACCTACGTAACTGTATATAAGTCATACGCAGCAGTGTTGCGATCAGTACAGTAGCAATTTAACATCGTATTCATTAAGCCATAAATGGAGTAATCGCGTGGCTCGGGACTCTGATAGCTCAACAACCGTTTCTTTATTCAAGTATGCTCCTGAGCATGCTCAGGTTTTCAAGGCGCTCAATGAAGCCTGGATTAGACGTTATTTCGTCATGGAAACGGGTGACTACAAGGCTCTGGACCATCCCGATGATTACATCGTCAAGCCTGGCGGTCATATTGTTATGGCATCTCTGAATGATGAGATTGTCGGAACCTGTGCCCTCATTAAAATGTCAGACGGCGGCTATGAACTTGCGAAAATGGCTGTGGATGATAAAGCCCAAGGTTGTGGTATTGGTTTGGCGCTATGCGAATATCTCATAGACCTGGCACGGACGAACAAGGCGACTCGGCTATATCTGGAGAGTAATACCAAGCTCGTGCCGGCAATCAATCTTTACCGCAAAGTCGGCTTTGTTGAAATCCCCATCGTTGGCCCGGGATATGATCGGGTTGATATTCAGATGGAATTGATACTCTAATTAGCGGCCAAGTGCCACATCTGACACAAAAGGATTTGACGCACGCTCTCGACCAAAGTCTGACATGTTGCCATGACCGGGTATAAAACGCATGTCATTACCCAACGGCCAAAGTTTATCGGCAATGGAATCGAGTAATTGTTGATGATTACCACGCGGAAAGTCAGTACGACCGATACTTCCCGCAAATATCACGTCACCGACCATCGCTAGTTTGGTGCCTTCGTGATAGAACACCAGGTGCCCCGGAGTATGACCAGGACAATGGACGATTTTGAGTAATTCATGACCAACGGCAATGGTGTCCTGCTCTGTTAACCAGCGATCAGGGGTACAATTTAACATGCCCGGCACACCATACATCTGACTTTGACGCTCAATTGCATCCAGCCAGAACTTATCTTCAATGTGTGGACCATTAATTGGCACAGCGAGTTTTTGCGCCAACTCCGTTGCCCCTCCAGCATGATCAAGGTGACCGTGGGTTAACAGTATCTGAGTGATGTTGACCTTATTTGCCTCGATTGCCGCCGTGACCAGATGTAAGTCTCCACCCGGGTCGACGACCGCCCCTTCCATTGTTTCATCACACCAGATGACACTACAGTTCTGCTGTAGTGGAGTTACCGGGACAATTGTGAATTTAAGGGCCATATCATTCAATCCTGCGTATTACGCCTTACATTTACTGGCATCTAATAGATGTTTGTGATTGTAACCTGTTAATCAAGTCGATATCATCCCCTCTTGAAATTTCCAACGAGATAATTGGCATGTTAGATGCAAAATTTTTTCACACCTTAGATTACCAGCCGAATGAGGCCGCCCTGAAAGACAAAGTCATTCTTGTTACCGGGGCCGGAGATGGTATCGGACGAGCAGCTGCGCTCAGTTATGCCGCACTGGGTGCGACTGTCATTTTACTTGGCAAAACGGTGGTGAAGTTGGAAGCCACGTATGATGCGATTGTTGCCGCAGGACATCCACAACCGGCGATTTATCCGATGGACTTACTCGGTGCCAATCCAGATCATCATCAGGAAATGGCGGATACGATAGCTGCTCAATTTGGGCGTCTTGATGGTATTCTTCATAATGCCAGTATCCTCGGTACGCTAAGTCCTATTGCCAACCAGAATATTGAGGAGTGGTACCGCGTTCAGCAAGTGAACATTAATGCTGTATTTTTGATGACCCGCGCCTGTCTTCCGCTACTCATGAAGGCTAAAAGTGCAAGTGTGATATTTACCTCCTCGGGTGTCGGTCGTCAGGGACGTGCCTATTGGGGGGCCTACTCAGTATCTAAATTTGCTACCGAAGCATTCATGCAAATACTGGCAGATGAGCTTGAGACAAATACTAATGTCCGCTCAAACTGTATCAATCCGGGCGCTACCCGAACCAAAATGCGCGCTAAAGCCTATCCCGGCGAGGATAGTCAGACCTTACCAACACCTGAAGACATCATGCCATTATACGTGTATCTGATGTCCGATGATTCGCATGCAATCAATGGTGAATCACTCGACGCCCAAGCGTAATATCCAATGACCGGCAATTTTTTGCCGGTTTTTTGGCACCCTGCTATATATTTCCCGAATTAACGTTATTTTACAGTCATTAATTTGACGCAATAACTTAGCGAGCCTTTTGGAAATGCTCTATCCCATTGTTTACATTGAACTTTTCATCTCTGGCACAGAAATCGCAAGAATCCGTGTGAATGGGACTAAAGAAGTGAGACAAACATGTCACAACTAAACAATGAATTGAATACAACCGACGATAGCCAAACAGTCAGGGTCGACGATTTAGCGCAGTTTCAAAACCATGAAACTGATCGTCAAAGCGCACTTGAATTAGTAGAAATTAAGCTCACGCAAGGACTGCAACGATCGCTAGATATCCAGACGCTTCTGGAATTTTTCTCGCGTGAGATTGCGGCTATCGTGCCATGTGATTCTGTAGGCTACCAAAACAGTGAGCACCGAGTCGCCTATGCTTATGGCCAGGTGGGTATTCATATGTGCAAATACGAGCTAACGTTAGATGACACCTACATGGGTGTTCTTATCTGCACTCGTGATAAGCCATTCGGTGATTTAGACCTTCTGACAATTGAATCTCTCACAGCAACACTGATTTACCCATTACGTAATGCACTCATGTATGAGCAGGCTATTAATCTGGCAATGCATGACTCACTGACCGGTGTCGGTAACCGCAAAGCACTGACCCGCGCACTACGTCGAGAAACCAGTATTTCTCGCCGTCAGGATCAACCCTATTGTGTGTGCATGATTGATATTGATCACTTTAAAACGATTAATGATAACTACGGACACGCTGCTGGCGATCAGGCTCTGAAGCATGTCACACAGATAGTTGACGTTATCACGCGTGAAACAGATGAACTATTTCGCTATGGTGGTGAGGAATTTGTGTTGGTTCTCAATAACACCAATCAGCATGATGCCGATCAGCTAGCCGAGCGTATTCGCTCAGCGATAGAGCAGTCAGCAGTCTATGTTAAAGACCATCAGTTCTCTGTAACAGTGAGCATCGGTGTCGCTGAATACGATCCGATAACTGGCGCTGATAGTATAATTGATAGAGCAGACGTTGCTTTATACAAGGCGAAACAATCAGGTCGTAACCAGATACAAGCAGCATGTTAAGACAATGGACATATCCAGTATTTACCCAGATGACAGTGGCTATATTTTCGACAGCATGGTCGAGAGTATGGATTCACTGTTCTTGGTAAAAACAGCGGATACTGACCGACTTGCTGAGCAACTTTCCAATTATCAATATTTGACCGGACGTGCAGCCTATCGATGGCATGCACACTCAGGCATCAAACGCTTCGACCTGCAGCATATTATTTTACCGAATACTCAGCAACTCATCGATGCCTTGTATCACATCAGTAACTCGCCGCATTTCGGCATCTTTTTGTTCACAGGCTTTGATAAGATGCTGTTTTCACCAATGACGGACAATGTCATTCAGCATTTTTTAGCATCTGCTAGGGCTCAACGAAAATACATTATTTTTGCCGATCCTGATCCTGCGATACCCTCGTCCATGCAACACCAGATAGTCAACTTAAATGTGCCGACTGGTGATAAGTCGCAAAATTCAGATATTAGAACCAGCTATCTATATTCCAGGTAACACTAGCGATTACGATTGGGCGTCCTGCGACGTCTGGACATGATCCGCTTCTTGCGCATTTGTTTATTATCTCGAACCCGTCTTTCAATATTTCTGGGTGGTAAACCTGCCACTTTAGCCAGCTCATTGACCTGATGATCATCCAGCTCATTCCATACACCTCTGGGAAGTGTTCTGGGTAATGAAATAGGACCATACTGAATTCTGATCAGGCGCGAAACCTCAAGCTCCTGACTCTCCCACATCCGGCGAACTTCGCGATTTCTGCCCTCTTTGAGCGCTACTTTGAACCACTGATTACGTCCCTCGCCACCGGAGGATGAAATGGCATCGAACTTGGCGATTCCATCCTCGAGCTCAACCCCCTTTCGAAGTCGTTGAATGTGCACCGGGAGAACATCACCATGTATACGAACTGCATACTGACGCTCTATTTCTGTCGACGGATGCATCAACTTATTGGCCAGCTCACCATCATTTGTAAACAGCAATAACCCCGATGTGTTTATATCCAGACGGCCAACCGATAGCCAGCGTCCTTGATACAGGTTGGGCAGATTATCGAATACCGTGGGACGATTTTCCGGATCTTTACGACTGCAAATTTCACCATTAGGCTTATTGTAAATAATCACTCGCCGACGAATTTCTGCGGTCGATTTGATAGTAACTACTCGACCATCCAGTCGAATGACATTGCCATCATGAACGCGATCACCGATGCTGGCGACGTGATCATCAATTTTAATACGGCCATCCTGGATCCATTGTTCCATTTCACGACGCGACCCGAGACCCGCTCGCGCCAGTACTTTCTGCAATTTTTCAGTCGCTTTAGTGGACCGATTCATCTGCGGGTGTTGCTTGTGTTGCGGTATCTTGAGCCTCGATAGCCTGCTCAGCATCGGTAGCGGTTGCTTCGTCCTCGGCTTGTTCCTCCACTGAGGTGGCATCAAGCGCTAGTTCCGGCTCCAATTTCGATAAGTCTTGGATTTCCGAAAGTGTCGGTAACTGATCCAGACTCTGTAAGTTGAAGTAGTCGAGAAATTGTTTCGTCGTGGCATACATAGCTGGCCGACCCGGGGCATCGCGGTGTCCGACAACATGCACCCACTCGCGTTCCATCAGCGTTTTCATAATATTGGTTGAAACACTGACGCCACGAACCTCTTCAATGTCTGCCCGTGTGACCGGTTGCCGGTAAGCGATTAGTGCTAACGTCTCCAACATGGCGCGCGAGTAGCGCTGGGGTTTTACTTCCCATAACTTAGCGACATATTGGCCATATTCACTGCGCCCCTGATAACGGAATCCAGTGGCAACCTCGACGAGTTCAATACCACGGCCAGAGCAGTCTTCAACAAGCGCCTTAATCTGTTTACGCACTTCACTAATGGAAGGTCTGGGCTCTTCTGTAAATAGGTTGGTAATCTTCTCAGCTGATAAAGGTTTCCCAGCTGACATCAGGATTGCCTCGATCGCATTTTTTAGTTTTATCTCATCCACGTCACAATTACCTGTCATTAGTTGGTTTCTTGTACATCTTGTTGCGCCACTTTCAGATGAATCGGCCCATAAGGCTCTGTTTGAATAACCTCGATGAGTTTCTCTTTCAGTAACTCCATCATGCCCATGAACGTCACAACAACCCCCATCTTACCTTCTTTCGCATTAAACAATTGATAGAAGTGCATAAAGTCATTCTGCTTAAGCGACTCCAGAATAGTCGACATCTTCTCCCTTACCGACAGCACATCGCGCTGAATGTGATGACTGGTAAACAGCTCTGCACGTCCCAGTACATCGGTCAGTGCAATAATCAGCTCTTTCATGTCTACTGGCACCGGTTGTTTTTTAATTTTAAACTCGGGTGGTTTAATCTCAGCCACATAATTCTCGCGCTCGAGACGTGGCAATTCATCAATATCTTCAGCGGCCTGTTTGAAGCGCTCATACTCCTGCAGGCGTCGGATCAGATCCGCCCGTGGATCATCTTCATCTTCAACCTCATGCTCCGGTCGTGGTAAGAGAACCTGTGATTTAATCTCTGCCAGCATCGCTGCCATAACCAGATACTCCGCTGCGAGCTCCAGATCGAGCGCCTTCATCAGTTCCACGTATTCCATATACTGGGCGGTGATTTCAGCGATTGGAATATCAACAATTTCCAAATTCTGACGGCGGATAAGATACAGCAGTAAATCCAGTGGACCTTCAAAAACCTCAAGTATGACCTCCAAGGCATCGGGTGGAATATAGAGATCATTGGGCACAACACTAATCGCTTCACCACGAACAATCGCAAAAGGCAGTTCCTGCTGCGAATGGTGTGGTGCCTGTGGTGTTTTGTTAGTATCGTCGCTCATATCATTACTCAAATGCGGTCACATCCCCAGCACCCTCACGCACGATAATAGGTAAGTCTTCAGTCATGTCGATAACCGAAGTTTCTTCATTACCACAATAGCCACCATCGATGATTAAATCTACCCGCCCTTCCAATTCAATACGTATATCATACGGATCGGTGAGTAACTCATCATGCGATGGCAAAATCAGGCTGGTGCTCATCATTGGCTCTCCTAAAGCATCCAGTAATGCCAAAGCAATATTATTATCCGGAACACGCAAACCCAGTGTTTTCTTCTTTGGATGAACTAGCCTGCGAGGTACTTCCGAGGTCGCTCTGAGGATAAATGTATAGGCACCGGGAGTGTGATGCTTCAATAATCGAAATGCTTGATTGGTCACTCGGGCATAGTTCGCCAACTCAGACAAATCACGGCATACCATGGTCATATGGTGATGCTCATCCAGATGCCGAATGCGGCGAATTCTATCGAGTGCCGATTTATCGCCCAGTTGGCAACCCAAGGCATAGCCAGAATCAGTCGGATAAACAATAATACCCCCCTTGCGGATAATACTGACCGCCTGATTGGTCAACCTTGGTTGGGGATTTTCTGAATGTATTTGAAAGAACTGAGTCATCGATTTACCGCGAGTGGCCTGTCTATTGCTGATTTCAGCAGTGACGGGTTGTTATTCTATTACAACAGCAGATTATACATTAATCAGGCTGATTCTATACCATGAATTGTGCCCAGACAGGGGTTAGTTCAGGATCAATTTGACTAAAACGCCCTGGAACAGCCCAGGTTTGTTTCAGGTGATGAAAATCTGAGCCAACAGATGCCTGAAGTTGATGCGTTTTGGCAAGTCTTTTAAGCCATGACTTATGATTTAAATTCAAACCGGAGTAATTAACTTCAAGGGCGTCCCCTCCCTGCTCGGCAAACACCTGAACTATCTCAGTTATCTTGGTAGAGGAATAACGGTACTTGGTTGGGTGAGCCAGAATCACCGCCCCGCCGGCAACGTGAACCGTATCTATCACCGTTTGCATCGCCGGCCAATCTGCACGACGCCAGACTTTACCTGAGCGACCTAAATAGCGCTTGAATGCCGCTTGAAAGTCTTTCGCAATGCCTAACTCGACTAAGGCTTTTGCCAGATGTGTGCGACAAATGACCTCACCAGTGACCTGCCTAGATAATGTCTCTGAGATATCCGGCAGACCTATCTTTTGCAGACGCGCAATTATCCACTCAGCGCGCTGATTTCGCGCCTTTTGATTCTGCTCAAGCAGGGCTTTAAGCGCTGTGTTCGTTGGGTCCACAGCCATTGCCACCAGATGCAGCTCTTTACCCTCTAACTGACAGCTAATCTCTACCCCGGGTATGATCTTTATCGGGCAAGTAGTCGGAATATCATTATATGCCGCTAAACTATCGTGATCTGTGATACTGAATACCTCAACGCCCTTAGCCTGGGCAAAATCCAATAACTCAGCGACCGTCAACTCTCCGTCGGAGTGGCGTGTGTGAGAATGAAAATCAACCATTTGATAGGACATATTGCGGTGTTTATCCGTTGTGTTTAGTTAACATGAACATGGGTGCAGAAAATGTAGCATACAACCACCACGAAAGGATACAATTCACCGGTCATTAAAGCGCACAGGATTTTACATTGGACAATAGTCAACGAATTGAATTAATGCAGGAAAAACTAGCGACTCTCGAGCCAAGTCATTTAGTGATTATTGATGAATCACATCTGCATGCCGGACATGCAGGCGCCAAGGAAGGTAAAGGCCATTTTCGTCTGCAGATCGCCTCATCACAGTTTGCTGGCTTACGTTTAATTCAGAGCCACCGCCTGATTTATGCCGCACTGGGTGACATGATGCAAACAGACATACATGCTCTGAGTATCGAGTTGGTCTCAGATTAGCTACCCAGATGAAGGCGATGGTTGTACTGATCATCACGACTAAACCAGGCGTGATGCACTTTGCCAATACCATGTTTAAAGTACATCTTCAGGCATTCACCTACGACAGGAAAGGCGAGTTGTTGCCAGGGAATTTCATGCTCGGCATATAGCCCAACCTCCAGACTTTCAGGTCCGGCAGAAACGTCATCATCGGTGAGTTCACCTGCGAACATCAGATAGACTTGAGAAATGTACGGCATACTAAACACAGCAAACAGTGACACATCATGAGCTTTGGCATAGGCCTCTTCGTAAGCTTCTCGACATGCGGCCTCGGCAACAGTCTCACCATTTTCCATAAATCCTGCCGGAAGTGTCCATAAACCATAGCGTGGTTCGATGGCACGCTTACACAGTAATACACGGTCACCACGAGTCAGTATGGCACCACAGACATTATTGGGGTTTTGATAATGAATGTGCTGACAGTCCTCGCAAACGTAACGCTCACGATTATCGTCCTCTGGAATTTTCAGAGCAACTGACGAACCACACTGACTACAGAATTTCACACTTTACTCGCTGTCTTTGTATTTATTAAACCAGGTTAGGATATGTCCCACTTTACGCGCTAGGTTAGAGGGCTTAGCTGCGATACCGTGGTAAGCACCCTGAATGCGAACAAAAGCACTTTCTACACCTTGCAAACGCAGCGCACCATAATACTGCTCTGATTCGGCCATGGGCGTTCTGACATCTAACTCACCAGTAAGTACCATGGTCGGAGTTTTGACATTGCCCACTAACGATAGCGGAGAACGCCGCCAATACTGGTCATAATCATTCCATGGCAGGTCAGTAAACCAATACCGTGTCATGAAGGTGTAGATATCCGAGGTACCGATCATACTGACCCAATTGATGACCGGTTTTGCTACCACCGCGGCTTTAAATCGATCCGTCTTACCAATGATCCAGGCCGTGAGGACACCCCCTCCGGAGCCGCCTGTAACAAATAGATTGTCGACATCGACATAGCCCTTTGCTATCACACCATCGACCATATCCATGAGGTCATTGTAATCCTCGGATGGGTAGTTTTTATCAATAGTATTGGCAAATTCCTCACCGTAGGAGGTTGAACCGCGTGGGTTTCCGTAAACCACCACATAACCAGCGGCGGCGAATAACTGTACCTCTGTGGAGTACTCAGGACCATAGGCCGTATGAGGACCACCGTGAATTTCCAGAATCAAGGGATACTTCTTTGTTGCATCAAACTTGGGTGGCTTTACAATCCATGCCTGCAAGTCACGATTATCGACGGAACTTTTCACGGTCAATAATTCCGGTTTGTTAACGGTTTTATGCGCAAACACATCGCGATTTAAATCGGTGAGTTTAGTTACTTTACCGCGCCGGTTAACCAGCGCCAGATCAGCGGGTCGGTCACCATACGAATGGGTGTAA
>CAZLIR010000003.1:0-5864 GCA_964559635.1 uncultured Enterobacterales bacterium | reverse complement strand
GTGTAAACTACAGCACCATTTGCAGCAATATCATATTGACCAGAGGCATAAGGACGGCCAATGCTCAAAGCACCTAAGGCATCTGTCTTATCGCTCATTTTTCCGGCGAGTGAGACATAAGCGACGTGTTTCTGACCCAGATCGTTATAGCTGAAATATAAGCCTTTACTGTTTTTAGCCCACTTGATGTCATTGGCTGAGCGATCCAAATCAGGAGTTAAACTTTTAACATTCGAGCCATCGGTGTTCATGACATACAGATGAGTGATCTGATTTGATTTACCATTGTCAATAAATCCTGTAAACGCAATGCGCTTGCCATCAGGACTGATATGCGGGTTTGTCTCGGGACCAGAGGTATCTGTTAACTTTGTCAGTTCACCGGTATTTACGTTAACTGCATGCAGATCACTGTTAAAAATATCGAAGTCATAATCTTTGCGCGTGTTTGCAGAAACAATGATTTGTTTAGCATCGGCTGTCCAGGCGAGAGCGCCGGCGAAATCATGACTGCCATGGGTTATCTGGCGTGGCGTACCACCGATAGCAGGCACCACATAGACATGCATGTTGCCGGGTCGGTTCATGCCCGCGCCATCACGCTGAAACAATGTTTGATCAATATACTGTGCATCTTCGGCCCACTTTGCCCCCTTTGGTTTGAATGGCAGACTAAATGCCGGCTTTTGTTTTGCTGGGGTAAACATCACGAAGGCTAGTTCTCGGCCATCAGGTGAGAAAGTCAGGCTAGTTGGGCTCATCGCAACATCAGTGACCCGGGTGGTATAGCCTGTCGCCAAATCGCGCAGGTAAATTTGCACTTTACCCTCTTTACTAGAGAGATAGGCCAGTTTACGGCCATCGGGAGAAAAAACCGGACTGAAATGATTCTTAGTATCAGACAATAGTGGCATATGATCTGAACCATCAAGATTAATCATCCATAGATTGCGTTTTCTCGAATCATTCATGATATCCATACTAACGCGCTCATAAATGACCGACTCACCGTTGGGCATAACAACCGGATTAGTCGCATATTCCAAATTGAAAATGTCTTCATAGGTTAATAAATCATGCGTTGCAGGATGATCATCTGCATGACCGGCATGCGTGGCGATTGATAGCAGAATTGTCGATAAAATTGTGATTATGATTAGAGCGGCGCGAGGATTCATGTTACTCCCTAGTTGTTCTTTTATGTTGCATTGTGTAATACGTGTCCAAACCATTAACAGGACTTGGTTTGAGGTAAATAATTTAGCGATAAAAAATCCCGTGGATGGTTGGTCCACAGGATTTCTCAAATGAGTTTTAGTTGATGTTATGACACTTATTTATGTTGCTGATGCGTCATAAATGGCCTGAATCGACGAATCCATCATAGCGTTGAATTCATCATCGGTTTGTTGTGCGCTTAATCCTTCAGAGAGTGCACGCGAGAAACTCGCTATCATGCCGTTGTTTTCAGACAGCATTTTATTCGCCACTTCACGGCTGTATCCGCCAGACAACGCAACCACTTTTAATATGTTCGGATGGTTAATACAATCCTCATAAAAATTCGCCTGCTCCGGTAGCGTCAGTTTAAGCATGACCAGTTGCCCCTCATCCAGAGCGTCCAGTTCTGCCAGTAATTCAGTTCGCAACAGTGCCTCTGCTTCGGCCTTCTCTGGGCTATTGATGTCAACCTCTGGCTCTATGATCGGAACCAAACCAGCTGCTAAGATTTGCTTGCCCACCTCAAATTGTTGACTGACTACAGCCTTAACGCCAGTGGGATTAGCCATTTTGATGACCGAGCGCATTTTGGTGCCAAACACATCCTGAGCATTGGCTTTTGCCAGTAATTCATCAAGACCGGGCATGGGTTTCATGACCTGCGCGCCGTTCTCTTCATCCGCCAGACCCTTATCGACCTTGAGGAAAGGAACCACGTTCTTGTTTTGCCACAGAAAATGGGCAGATGATTTGTCTTCGATCATTCTATCGAGTGTGTTCTCAAATAAAATAGCTCCGAGAATACGATCACCACCAAATGAAGGACTGGTAATGATGCGGGTTCTCATGGCATGAACACAGGCAAACATTTCGTCATCATTGCTGTAGGCTGATTCATCGACACCATATAACCTCAGCGCCTTTGGCGTACTTCCACCACTCTGATCGAGAGCGGCAATAAAGCCGGTAGTGGTTTTTATTTTATCGAGCATGGCTTTTTGAGCAGCTGATGGCATCATAGTCTCCTTATTATTTTGCTATGTGAGTCGAATGTTTGTCTGATTGAGTGTTGTGAGCTTTCTTCAGTGGTGCATTGAATAGGCTTATTATAAAGCAACAAAACAATAATCCAAGGCAAAGATATGGCATTAAATCATTGAAACTTTGTCGGACCGACATTACATCAAGGAGTAATAACAGAGCACAAGTCTGACGACACACATATCACAGGCCACTGTTATAATATTGTCAGTGTAATATACTTGGCCTGCAATTCAGCAGAATGTATTTGCACCTTTAAGTTGATGGATATTTTTTATAAATATGAATTTTGATGACAACCACATACCGTCGCCCTGTGTCGAATTGTGCACTCTTGACCTGGATGATATCTGTCTGGGCTGCCGACGCCACATTGATGAAATCATCGGCTGGCATACCGCATCAAACCAACAAAAGCGGCAGATCCTAGCCAACGTTTCCAACCGCCGCCAACTCGACAAAAACGATTGAGCGCGCTGTACGCTACTGATTAAGATATTTTACGGGATTAACAGGTTTTCCGCGCGAGCGTATCTCGAATCCCAAACCAACTTCTCCGGTTGGACTGGTGCCGACACTGGCTATTTGCTGTCCCGCTTTAACGTTTTGTTTTTCTTCGATGAGTATATCGTCATTAAAGGCGTATGCGCTGAGCAGATTCTGGTTGTGTTTGATGATAATCAGGTGACCATAACCCACCAATCCATTACCACTGTAGACGATTCTGCCAGAAGCAACCGCCCTCACAGGGGTTCCTTTGGCCACCTTAAAGAAAAGTTGATTACCGGGCCTTTTGGCATGCGCGCGTGTTGATTCGATAGGCCACATCCACTTCTGTACATTTATGTTGCGATCAAACTGACTTCGTGCAGCGGCTGGTTTGGGTGGTTTAGCTGCCGGTTTCTTGCTCGTTTCTGCATTGTTTGTCGGTTTTGTCTGATTTGTCGGCGACTGAGCCACCGAAGAATCGGGCGTTGTGGTTGGGGTAATTACCTGACGACTGGGACGAATGATCTCGCCATTGGATGGGTGGATGACCTCACTGCCTAAAGTCAAATCATCGCTGAGAATAAGCTTCTGGCCTATTTGAATACGATAGGGTTCAGAAATTGCGTTCCTGCGAGCCAGTCCGCGATAGTTCAAGCCGTAACGAAACGCCACTGAATACAAGGTATCACCCTTTTTAACGGTGTAGCTAGATTCGGCAATAGCTGCCTGCTGTGGCTTACTGCCAGAGAGTGTCCTGACCGGCGCTTTGACAACAGGAGAGCACCCTGCCATCAGCAAAAACAACATGAGATAAAGTGTGATTGCTAGCCTATAAAACATAAACCAGATAAGCGATTACGATCAGAGCAAGCACTGTCCAACCGATGATATCAATCATGGAGCGTAACTTTTTCTCCATCGCCTCCCCACCCCAGTAAATCAGACCGGCGACCAGAAAGAAACGCCCTGCACGTCCAACTGCGGAAGCGAGGATAAAGGGCAATATAGCCATGTGCAGCGCGCCCGCAGAAACGGTGAATACTTTATAGGGAATTGGGCTGAAACCGGCAATGAAAACCACCCAGAAGCCATATTCCGTGAACCATGCGATGGCTTGCTCATAACGTGCCTGATAGCCAGCAGCTTCAATCATGGGTGCCACCACCAAATCGAATGCAAAGTAACCCAGCATAAAGCCAACAATACCACCGGCAACAGATGCCAGAGTCGTGATTGCTGCCAAAGACCAGGCACGGTGCGGTTTGGCGAGTGCCATTGGCGCTAGCATGACATCCACAGGGATTGGGAAAATAATGGATTCGAGAAAGCTGATCAGTGCCAAATAACGAACTGCAAGTGGGTGGGTTGACCATTTCAGTACCCAATCGTACATCGGGCTAAATATTTTCATTCAGTGCTTCCTGCGAGTAACGGCACAAAACGGACCTTCTCTAAGTCATGATAGTCGAAATCTTCGCCGTTGCGTTGAATTAATTGTAACGTCTGATCTTGATGTTGCTGTCCTACTGGAATAATTAACACACCGCCATCTGCCAGTTGCGCCAATAGATTCTCAGGGATGGTTGGTGGCGCAGCTGTGACAATAATTCCATCAAACTGTTGCTCTGTTGGCCAACCGGAAAATCCGTCACCGTAGTGATATCGAACGTTGTTTAAGCCTAATTGCCGAAGTATTTTTTTCGCCTTTAGTTGTAATGCTTGGATGCGCTCAATGCTGTAAACCTCATTGAACATCTGCGCCAATATTGAGGTTTGGTAGCCGGAGCCAGTGCCAATTTCAAGAATACGATTGATGTTCGGAAACTTCAGCAGTAATTCTGTCATACGCGCCACGACGTAGGGTTGCGATATGGTCTGGCCTCGACCAATTGGTAACGCAGTATCCTCATAGGCGCGATGAGAAATCGCTTCATCAACAAAGATGTGTCTGGGTGTAGATGCAATCGTATTAAGCACTGCCTGATTGCTAATACCCTCAGAACTCAAGCGATCCACCAAACGTTGGCGGGTACGCTGTGAAGTCATGCCTATGCCCTGGAGATTAATTTCGGTCATAGACGTAAATCCCCGAGTGCATCTGTCAGGTCTGATTCAGCCTCGTAGGCCGTCAAATCTACCGTCAGTGGTGTCATTGATACGCGCTTGGCTTCAATCGCCTCAAAATCACTTCGATTGACCGATGATTTCCCAGCCTGAGGCGGTCCAAGCCAATAAATCGTCTGACCGCGCGGGTCTTGTGAGGTAATGACGACATTGTCCCGATGACGATGCCCTTGACGGGTGATACTGAAGCCTTCAATATCCTCATAGGCAACATCGGGGACATTAACATTGAGGATTTGGTTGTCTGCTAAGCGCTGAGGTATGCCCTTCTCCACTATTTCCCGGGCAATTTTCGCTGCACCCTCAAAATACTCAGTGCGACCATTCACCAGGGAAATTGCCATGGCTGGTACGCCCAAAAAATTGCCTTCTATTGCCCCTGCGACGGTACCCGAATAAATTACATCATCACCCAGATTTGCGCCCATATTAATGCCGCAGACCACCAGATCGGGCTTATGCTCCTGAAATAACACCTGGCGAGCAATATGAATGCAGTCGGCCGGAGTCCCGGAGCAGGAAAATATATTCTCGGACTTTTGCTGCAAACGAATGGGATTTCCGAGGGTTAATGAGCTGCTTGCACCACTGCGATTACGATTTGGTGCCACAACAACCGTATCTGCAATTTCAGATAAGGCAGCATTCAGTGCCTTTATTCCAATGGCAGAGTATCCATCATCATTACTCAGCAATATCTTCATGAAATTTTATTCAAATCCGTGTGCAGAGCGCCAGTCGGCATTAACAAACTTGGTGAGGTAATTGCGAATACCATCAGCACAAATGATGACACAGTTAGCATCAGGACCCAGATCTTTGGCCTGCTGTAATGCCGCCATCATCACAGAACCACTCGAGCCACCGACCAGCAAACCATCTTCACGCATCAACTGACGGGCATACTGAAATGATTCGGTATCATTGGTCTTTACCCAGCGGTCGACAAGCTCTCTGTCGAGCACTTCTGGAATGAAGTCATAGCCAAT
>CAZLIR010000002.1:3653-31711 GCA_964559635.1 uncultured Enterobacterales bacterium | reverse complement strand
CAATCGAGGCCATTCATAATGTCGAAGATCTCCTCATCCACATTATTCATGTTTCTGGGTTCAAGTACTGCAACAGAAACAGGCGAATCATTTGACTGGCTCACATAGTGTTATTCATAACTTCGATGTGATGTGGGAGAGTGAGTGGTTTCTGTGCGGTCATTGAATCTGTAAAAAGAGTAGCTTCTCAAAATGGCCATGTTCTGACAGATTCTTAACATGATCTTACGGGATAAACTGATATAATCGCTCAATCAATTTAATCTGGACAAACACATGGATTTATCAGTTATCATTCTAGCGGCTGGACAAGGCACCCGCATGAAGTCCAAATTACCCAAAGTACTCCATAAGCTTGCGGCCAAACCCCTTGTTCAACATGTTATTGACACGTCCTCGCAACTATCGCCAGTTAAAACCCATCTAATATATGGCCATGGTGGTGATCAGGTTAAAGAAACCATCACCGGTGAAAATTTAGCATGGGTCCTGCAAGCAGAGCAGCTAGGCACCGGTCATGCTGTTCAACAGGTATTACCGAATCTAACCCATGAGGGCATCAGTTTAATCCTCTATGGTGATGTGCCCTGTGTGAAATTAGAAACCATTTCAGACTTGGTCGAAATGTGTAAAGACAATGATATTGCCCTGCTCACAGTCAATACAGATGATCCGACCGGCTATGGTCGAATTGTACGAAATGATGCTGGGCAGGTAGAGGCGATTGTAGAGCATAAAGATGCCAGTGAAGAGCAGTTAGCAATATGTGAAATCAACACAGGGATAATGGCAGTCAAAAGTGCACGCTTACATGAGTGGTTGCCTTTATTGTCAAATAACAATGCCCAGGGTGAATTTTATCTCACGGATTTAATCGAGTTGGGCTGTAAGAATAATGCCAATGTCGTTGCTAAAGTTGGTGATGATTATATGGAAGTTGAAGGCATTAATGATCGAGTGCAACTCGCGAAGATGGAAAGTTACTATCAGCATCGCCTTGCGATGGATCTCTTAATCGATGGTGTCACGCTGGCGGATCCAAATCGTCTTGATTTGCGCGGTGATATCACAGTAGGCAGTGATACGTTTATCGATGTGAATGTCATTTGTGAGGGTAAAGTAACCATTGGTCAGAACTGTCACATTGGTGCCCAGGTGATCCTTCGTGATTGTGAGATTGCCGATAACGTGACCATAAAGGATCAGACTATTATCGAAGGTGCAACGATAGGTGCACACTCAAGCGTAGGTCCGTTTGCGCGTATTCGCCCGGGAGCGAAGTTTGATGAGGATGTTCATGTCGGTAACTTTGTCGAAGTCAAGAATGCCCATTTGAAATCAGGGGCAAAGGCTGGACACCTGTCCTATTTGGGGGATGCTACGGTTGGCAATCGCGTTAATGTCGGTGCTGGTACGATTACCTGTAACTACGATGGTGCGAATAAACATCACACGGAAATTGGTGATGATGTGTTTGTTGGATCGGACACACAACTGGTAGCGCCCGTATCGATCGGTAAAGGTGTCACGATAGCCGCCGGCGCGACGATTACCAAAGATGTCAGCGACGGCGTGCTAGTTATCAGTCGTGTGAAGCAGAAAGAAATTAGCAGTTGGGTACGTCCTCAGAAAAACAAGGGATAATTAATTTCAGTTAATTATTTCTAGACTATATAGAACAAAGGAAGAAATTTAGAAATGTGTGGAATTGTCGGTGTTGCAGCAGAGCGCAACGTAACAGAATTGTTATTAGAAGGCCTTAGACGACTTGAGTATCGAGGCTATGACTCATCTGGCATGGCTGTTATTGATAATAACGATGACTTACAGCGATTACGCCGACTCGGCAAGGTATCTGAGCTAACTGAAGCACAAAAAACCTATGGCCTAAGTGGCAGAACAGGGATTGCGCACACACGCTGGGCGACACATGGCCAACCCAGTGAATCAAATGCCCATCCACATCAGTCGAGCAGTCAGCTTGCGGTGGTTCATAACGGCATCATAGAGAACTATGAGGCACTTCGTGAGGAATTGTCAGCCAGTGGTTATGTGTTTGAATCAGAGACAGATACAGAAACCATCGTTCACCTGGTACATAGCTATCTTTCTGAAGGAAATCTACTCGGTGCGGTTCAAAAGGCCGTAGCGAGACTTGATGGTGCTTATGCTATAGCAGTCATAGATGCGCAAAACCCAGATACAATTGTCGCCTGTCGCAAAGGCTCACCACTGGTGCTTGGCATTGGCATTGGTGAGCATTATATAGCATCCGACCAATTAGCCCTTTTACCAGTAACCAATCGGTTTGTTTTTCTTGAGGAAGGTCAATTTGTTCAGGTAAATCGCCACAGTTACCAAATCTTCACACCTGAGGGTGAAGCAACAGAGGGCGAAATACATGAGTCCGACATCTCGCTCGATGCCGTTGATAAGGGCGAGTATCAGCATTACATGCTCAAGGAGATCTATGATCAACCACAATCAATTGCAGATTGTCTCGAAGGTCGCACTAACGACAAGCAAGTACTCGACTCAGCCTTTGGTGTTGGCTCACAAGAGCTGTTTGAAAAAGTTCAAGCGGTACAAATTGTCGCCTGTGGAACGAGTTATCATGCCGGTTTAGTATCGAAATACTGGATCGAACAAATGGCATGCATACCCTGTCAGGTAGAAGTCGCTAGCGAAGTTCGATATCGAGAAAATGTCGTCACGCCGGGCACACTGTTTGTCACCATTTCACAGAGTGGCGAGACGGCTGATACGTTAGCGGCTTTACGCGAAACGATCGATAATGATCGTTACATCGGACGCCTGACCATATGTAATGTCCCTGGCTCGTCTATGGTTCGTGAGTCAGATCTTGCCTTTATGACCCGTGCCGGGACCGAAATAGGTGTTGCCTCCACGAAAGCATTTACCACTCAGCTAACTGGTCTTTTGATGATGACCGCCTGTATCGCGCGCCGTCACAATCCTAATCCAGACACCGAACAACAGGTGATCAAGCAGCTCCGACATCTGCCGAGCCTCATCACAGAGGCACTGAACATGGACTCTGATATTCAGGCCATGTCACAGGCATTCGCGGATAAGTTTCATGCACTCTACCTCGGCCGTGGATCGCAGTACCCAGTGGCTTTGGAAGGTGCATTGAAACTAAAGGAAATATCTTATATCCATGCAGAAGCCTACCCGGCGGGGGAGCTCAAGCATGGTCCTCTCGCATTGGTCGACGCTAAAATGCCAGTGGTAGCAGTAGCGCCCAATAATGAACTGCATGATAAGTTGAAATCAAACCTGGAGGAGGTGCGTGCGCGAGGCGGTCAGTTGTTTGTATTTGCCGACGAAGCCAAAGAAATCGCTGCGAGTGAGGGTGAGCAGATCCTGCAGTTTAATGGTGGCGGTGATTGGGTTGCGCCAATCCTTTTCACGGTACCACTGCAATTATTGTCTTATCATGTAGCGGTTATTAAAGGTACCGATGTCGACCAGCCAAGAAATCTGGCCAAGTCTGTCACGGTGGAGTAAGTTTATAACGACTTTCATTTTAATCCCGCATTCTGTGGGGGTTTCAAGAATCACCAAAAATTAACCCCGGTAAAAATAACTCTAAAAATTTAACCTATTTTTTCCTGTTAGCGGAAGTCATAAGGTGTTGATATGACTTGTTGCGGTTCCTTATGAGAAGCAATACGACATTTATAAGGAGTTATGGCAAAATTCTTTAATGGACGAAAAAAAGAATGTTTATAAATTTTCAGATGATGATATACGGTTTTAGAAGACTATACCTATTATCAAAATTGACCACAAAAACATAAAAATGAATAGAAAGTTCGTTTATTACATTATTTTTGCTATTTCTTTTTTGCTTTTTTCTATAGTCCAGGATTACATAAGACCAAATTACGATGGTGCTAATGGAATAATAATTTATCTTCTTGGGGTTGCTCCAAATTTCTTACCAGGAATTGGATTGCCTGCTCTGTTATATGTAGTAATTCCAGAAGTATCCAAACCTAATTCATCTTTATTTAAAAATCGACTCTATTGGTCAGTAGGAATCTCCATATCGGGATTAATTGCCAATGAGTTCATTACAATTTTTACACCTGGAAGAGGTGTCTTCGATTGGAATGATATTCTATGGACTATAATCGGAGCAGGTTTGTTTACATTGACTCACAAGAAGTTCAGCAATACAACATAAAAGTTTAATGAAAGACGACAAAGATACTGAAAACAGAGTAGAGGAAGACAGTGACTCAGACACTGATGATACTGATGGTGGTGATGATACGGGTATGTACGGATTTGATGGGTGATTTATGCAACAAAACCTCAACTCTTTCAAACACCGCAGAAATAGTGGAGAATGAAAGTTCTTATAAACTTAGTCCGTTACGGTTGAGTAATCTGACATTGTGATTTGTATTAAGACAGAAATTCCCAAAGAACTATGTGAAATAGATGATGAATTAAAAGCCATCTATCACTCTCACGATACGGTTTGCATTTGGGTTTTTAAATCAAGACAGGAAAGAAATCGTTTCATGGATGAAACGGTTGGCATGAACAAAAAAGACCGAGAAGAACATTTCTCAGAGAATTACAGCTAACAAACCCCTTTCTAACTTCTGCCTTTACGGCTGAAAATCCATATATACAACATCCATCGGCGGGATTTGCAGTGTCAGCCTATCAGGTGTACTGTTTGTTAATCCGTTCTGTTGGGGAGTCTGTATGAAATATACACTTAGATCATTAACCCTAATCATGGCTTTATTAGTAACAAATGTGGCTATGGGTTATGAGTCCACCTATAGTAAAGCATATAAAGCATATCAAAAGGGTGATTACACCACCGCTATCAAGTTATACACACGTGCCGCAGAACAAGGAAATTACAAAGCGCAAACCAACCTTGGAACAATGTACGCTGATGGAAAGGGCGTTAAACAAGATTACAGAACAGCTACGAAATGGTGGTTTAAAGCAGCCAAGCAAGGTGATGAACTAGCCCAATTTCGTCTTGGACAGTCTTATGCTAAAGGACAGGGAGTGAAAAAAAATGCTAAGACCGCAGCCAAGTGGTATGAAGACGCTGCCAAACAGGGACATATAAGATCACAATATCTTCTAGGTTTGGCTTATCACTTTGGTAACGGCGTTGAAAAGAATTACAAAACAGCAGTTAAGTGGTATACACAGGCCGCTAAACAGGATTATCCCCTAGCACAAATTAATCTCGGCACTATGTACAGAAATGGTCAAGGCGTAAAGCAGAGCTATAAGACCGCAGTAAAGTGGTACACACCGGCTGCAGATAAAGGGGTTATTCTTGCGGAGCTCAATCTCGGAGTGATGTATCAATTTGGCTACGGTGTAGAGCAGAACGATAAAACCGCAGTAATGTGGTACAGGCGGGCCGCGGAGAAGGGATATGCCGATGCACAAAAGGCTCTCGGGACCATGTATGCATATGGAAAAGGTGTCGAAAGGGACCTAGATTTAGCGAGAAAGTGGTGGTTGCTCGCGGCTGAGCAAGGAAATACGAGTGCGCAATATTTTTACGGCCTGACATTTTATGACACAGAGAATACTACAGAGGATAATAAAATCGCATTCAAGTGGTGGTCTCGTGCGGCTGAGAAAGGGCATACAGATGCGCAAAACGGCCTTGGGTTCATGTATGCCAATGGACTTGGTGTAGAGAAGAATTCAAACCTAGCGCGCAAGTGGTGGTCTCGTGCCGCTGAGAAAGGGCACGCAGATGCGCAAAGAAACCTTGGACGTTTATATGTCATAGGAACAGGCGTTATTCAAGATAATGTACGAGCACATATGTGGTATAACATCGCAGCATCAAACAACGAGGCATATATCAAAGCCCGCGACGAATTAGCACAAAAACTAACGCCCGAGGAAATCTCCAAGGCGCAACAGATGGCCCGAGAATGTGTACAAAACAATTACAAAGGCTGCTAAGAAACCGCGTTATTCTATATCGCCAGATCTGTTCTAGGCTTCTTCAGCGGTTTGCGCTTGACTGCTTCATCAACCAACTTGCGGATACGATTTTGAATCGGTTGCGCCCAGTTTTTTTCCGTGACAGCACACTGCATGTTCAATTTTCCCCATACCGATGGTCTGCTGAGCACTAAATTTCGTCTGTTTAGAACACTTCTCTCACCTGGATTGACAAAGTTGGTTCCAAACTCATACTGTTCATCGCCTTTCTGTTGTATGTCAGAGTACCAGTCAGAAGATGAGTAGGCGGTATTATAGACATGCCGAAAAAGTTCCTCATTGGTAGTTGGTTCGGCACGAGTGCTTCTGTCGACATACAGATCGCGGTGAGAATTTATCCATTCAATGGTTGGGATGACGTAGTTCGCCTGCAGCCCAACTCGAGTGTACGCACCACCCTTATCTTTCTCTTTAAGCATCAGATAGGTTAGATTTATCAAGCCTTCATGGTTAACCGAGTTTGGTATGTCGACCATCGAGCAATAAAACTTCATACCTGGACCCGCTTTACTACTGCTACTGCGTGCCTTTTTGCACGCAGACTTTACTCGACTAATCTGGCCAGCAGTCAATGGCGGTGCCTCACAGGCCAAATAGATACGGTCAGGTTGCTTTACTGCGGCGGATCTTCTTTCAACAGCTGGTGTTGTGTTTGTGTTAGGTTCAGAGCACATTTTTCTATTCAATCGAGATGTGACACCTTTATCTCTAGCTCGAAAATAGTGAACCCTTTGATACTCTGAGATAGCAGAGCGACAGGCCTTTCGTTGTTTGTCGCCGATATCCATTTGGCTTAACAACTCATTAGTTTCACAGTAGCTCGAAAGAATTTGCTCATCGCTGAGTTCTCTCAGAGACTCTTTAAATTTCTCGAAATCTGAATAGGAATCAAGTTTTGGGCACTCATCAGCTGCAACAGCATTTGAGTGCATTATGAAAACCAGCCAAACAACGGCAAAAAGCACTTTAGTGACCATAATGAGTATCCTTTTATTGATAGAATTTATCGGTTTTGGCGGCACAAATAAAATCATTTTTGTGTAGCCCTTTGATTTTATGAGACCACCAGGTCACAGTAACTTTGCCCCACTCAAGCAAGAGCGCTGGATGGTGGTCCTCAAGGTCAGCCATCTCGGCGACCTGATTGGTAAAGGTTACTGCTTGTGTATAGTCGCTAAAACTGTAGGTGCGCTCCAGCATCATGATCTCGTCACGGATAATGGGCGCCCAACTGGGGATTTGCTTGATTAACTCAGCTAGCTCCTGCTCTGTAACGCGTGGGGCGTCAGCACGACAGGCCTCACACCGCTGCTTAATTAACTCATCAGACATTTTGCGCTCCTAAGTTCAAAACCAGATACTTATGCAGTTACGTAACTTGCATTAAGTTAGATAAACACATCCATGACGCGCGTTATATCGTCATTCACATGATGCTTTATTTTAGTAGTGGGTGGTTATCAGGAAGCTGATTTTTGATCCATGATACCAAACGATTTTTGAAGTTTAGTTCATTTTCCTGTTGCTCTGGCAAAGGCTGTATCAGGCGATCATTGACGAGCAATCGATAGATAGCCTCAATTTTATGTTTGTGACTATCGGTGGGCCCAAAGGCTTTGTAGCCTCTCTTTTTTGCGTAAATCTCCCCGACCTCTAACGCTTTACGCAACAGATCATTTTGATTCTTAACCTTCTTCACCATACCCCATTTCCTCCGCATGTGTGCGGATCTTCTCACTTGATGTTTTAGAGGTTCTAAATAACCCTGACGTATACACGCTTAGACCATGCTTTTCTGCCAGCTCGGCGATGCGAATTTCCTCTTCGTGCATCGGTAACAACGGACTAATAATAATAATGTTCGGCTGTTGTCCGGTTGTGACTGCTCGTTCGAGCATATCATCTAATGCCTCGTAGGTAACCACAATCTGATCCAGTTGATACATGCCTGGTGAAACAGGCTTAAGCGAGAATGGTTGTATTGCTGATTGCCACGGCATCGTTTGTGGTGTTGCTGGCGAGGCGCAACCCTGCAACCAAACCAAGCAACTGAATATTAATAACGTTAACTGATAAATTTGTCGTTTCATATCACACCATCAGGTTATGTTTAGCGGCGGATACTGCGCCATGATATCCGTAATAGTCTCTATATCGGCATTTCCACCTGAAAGTATAATAGCCGTCTCATTGGCGGGCGGCACCTTCTCCTCCAGTAACGCGGCCATTCCCAACACCGCACTGGGCTCAAGCCACTGTTTGAAGTGATGCACCAGTGTTGATAAGGCGACATGAATCGAGTCTTCCGAGACGGTTAAGATCCCAGCCACGCCCTGCTTGATAATGGCAAACGTTAATTCGCCTAAAGCTAGCGTTCTAACACCATCTGCGATTGTATCCGGGTAGTCAATGGCAACAATCTGACCCCTATTAAGTGATTGTAGTGCGTCATCAGCTGTTTCTGGCTCGATACCAAACACCTGACAATCCGGATTGCTGGCATTGGCGGCGAGGATTGAGCCCGACAACAGGCCGCCTCCACCACATGGCACCAGAATTTGTTCAGTTGTCGGATAGTCTTGTAATATTTCTAACGCACAGGTGCCTTGACCAGCCATGACATCCGGGTGGTTAAATGGCGGAATCAATGTTCTGATCCCATCCGGATCAATATTTCTGGCGACCTCCTCACGATTTTCGGTGTCAGGATCATAAATCACCACTTTGCCCCCCAAAGCCTTCACCCCGTTTAACTTAATTTGTGGGGCATTGTTGGGCATGACCACAACGGCATTCGAGCCCAATAAGGCTGCCGCCTTTGCCACTGCCTGACCATGATTGCCGGAAGAATAGGTAATCACACCGGTCTCGAGTTGTTGTGAACTCAAGCGCGAAATGGCATTGTAGGCACCACGAAACTTAAAGGCACCGATAATCTGAGCATTTTCTGCTTTAAAGCGCACCTTACGTCCTAGATATTTGTTCAGCGCCTGACTTTCAAGTACTGGTGTGCGAGTGGCATGCGAGCGCAACTGCTGTTGCGCGCTCTTAACTGATTCAAACGAGGGCAGTTGGGACATTAACAATCTCGAGTGTAGTGCATAAGGGTATATGCTAACCCATTTTCGATACAGCGTGGCTGTTTTTGTTTGAATCCTAGTTGCAAATAAAACGCACAAGCAAAATCAGACGACTTGACCGTTATTGTATTGCCAACACCCGGGGGCATATGAAATAAATAGTGTCGCCATAGTGCCGTGCCAAGCCCTTGTCGCTGATACTCAGGCAAGATAAAAAAGTGAAACACATGCGTTGTATGTTTGCTGGATAACAGGCCGAATATCTTCTGCGGTGCGTTCTTGTCGCAGGCAACCAGGTATTGAAACTGAGTATCAGCGATTAATCCTTGTTGCGTTTGTCGAGAAATCAGGCGTAGAAACAGCTCCCAGCCATCGTCGGTAAATTCCTCTCTGAGCTGTGCCGTAGCAACGGTGACGACAAGCTCTGATATGGCGGCGGCATCATCAGCTGTGGCAAGCCGGATGCGATAATCGGTGCTCATCGTAACTGAATATCCATCAAGTCGGCGATTTTTTGAGGAATGTTCGGCATGATAAGTATGCTTCGCTGAGCGACGACTTGGCTGTATGTCGCGCTGCTATACAAGCGGAATAAAACCGAATAGGCGGTATCAGTGTGCACGATTTTGTCAGGTCTTGACTTGAATGTCAGGCGCCTTGATTCACCGATCGCGCCTAACTCCAGCGTGCGATAGCGTTGCGGGTTACTGAGCTGCTGATATTGAATCAGAGCGTAGGTGTTTTCTTGCAATTCCTCGGCAATATCTAACATCACAAACATATAGGCACCATCCCGACTTGCCACAATAGAGGCCGTGTTTGTGGTTAATTCGGGTGACTGGATTTGCGGCGCTGGCACATTAGCACAGGCGCTGAATACAGCCACTATGAGCAGAATTAGACTGGCGCGAAGTGTCAATATCATGTGTTATTCCCATTTTGCATGGCGTCGATCAGTAATCCGTATTCATGGTTTGATTGTAACTGCATACGTTGAACAAGTCGCTCCCGTATCAGGGCTGATTTGTTTTGGCTTAACTTGTGTTTACCCTCAGCGGTTTCGATTTTGATAACAAAGCCACGTATCGCCTCAAGCATGGCAGAAATTTGCTCTTCAGAAAGTTTGTCTAGGCGCCAATTCTCATTAACTCGCGATTCAAAAACGCGGGTTTGTTGTTGTAGGATTGATCGTGTCTGCTGAGTATCGACCATTGTTACTGTGCCACAGATCTGCAGACTAGAATAATTCCAGGTGGGCACTTCGCGATTAGCCGCCTGCTCTGCCTCTGCATACCAATTCGCTGAGACATACCCCTGGTTACCGGAGAACAGAGCAGTGACCGGTTGACCGGAATGTATACACTCAATAATCGGGTTGTTGGCGGCAAAATGTCCGAGCAATTGTTGCTCAGCAAAATTATATATCAGGGGACATTGCGCTAGCATTGGCTTGTCGCTGGCGATAACCATCGTTGCCAGTGGAAATTGTCTTATAAATTCAGCATGATCTGATTCAGGCATTTGAAAGTGTTTAGGGATGTACATACGACCGGTTCATCGAGTGTTGATAATTGACCACATCTTAGTCGCTTACACCAACAAAACGCAATATCCGATTAGTTGGATAAGGTAAGTTATTGTATTTATTGCGGTTTAATCTCTGGAACGAAGTTTGCTTCAATATTTCCTATAGGGCTCAACATGACATTCATTGTCTGAGTCAAATGGTTATAAGGAATGCATACATAGTGAAAAAAATTACCCATCTGTTTATGACCCTGTTGGCATGCTTGATTCTGTTTGTTGGGGTGTTATTCATTGTCCTTCCCGGTCCAGCACTGATCATACTGCCACTGGGGATTTGGCTGCTTAATAAATATCAACCCGGTAAGGTCGACCCTTATGCCCGTAAATTTATGGCACTGAATCAACGCCTGGCGGCAAAACTCGATCGGCTTTTCAAGCGGTAAATGACAGACTAATCATTAAGGTAAGTAGACTGGGGCAAGATAACTGGGACACGGTCACTAGGACAAGCTGATCAGGGCGCGAGTCGCTCGATAACCCACTGGTCGTTTTCTCGCCGATACTCAAGCCGATCATGTAAGCGTGAATCTCTGCCCTGCCAAAACTCGATCGTCACTGGTTTTACGCGATATCCGCCCCAAAAATCCGGCAGCGGGACTTCTTTATCTTTGAAGCGCCGCTTCATTTGCTCCCAACTTGTTTCTAACATCTGACGTGAGCTTATTGGTTCGCTTTGACTGGAGCACCAGGCGCCCAACTGACTGCCGCGTGGCCGGCTCATGAAATATTTGACCGATTCAGCGGTGCTCACGCGCTCAACATGTCCCGATATTTTGACCTGGCGGTCGAGCTCTAACCAGTGAAACAAAATGCCGGCCTGAGCATTTTGCGCCAGTTGTTTGGCTTTGCTGCTACCGTAATTGGTATAAAACACAAAGCCCTGCTCATCAAACGCTTTTAATAGCACAGTGCGCACACTCGGCATGCCATCTGCACCGGCTGTGGCGAGACTCATGGCATTCGGATAGCGGATCTCGGCCTGCTCAGCCTGTTGGTACCAAGTCTCAAATTGCTTGAAGGGGTCGCTGTCCATATCTTTGCGACTGATCCCATCACGCATATATTGCTTGTGGTCATCGTTGATATACATCGTATTAGTCAAACCGTATTCGTCGGAATAGTTTATACGTGATAATGATAACAAAGAACCCACCCAATATAGAGAATCTTTAGCTGTTATCACACGCAGGGCGGTCAGCATTTAATGGCCACAAGAGAACGCATTTTCGCTATCAGATTTAGTAATCGGTGTTACAATAACGACCAATGTTTGGCGACAAGACCAAATGATCATCATAACAGCCAATTCCATATGGAGATCTAATGGAAAAATTTGCAATTGAGGGTGGCGCGGTACTCAACGGAACGATCCGTATTTCAGGGGCAAAAAATGCAGCCTTACCCATACTAATGTCGACACTTCTGGCTGACGGAGTGAACACCATTAGTAATGTGCCGCACCTGAATGACGTAACCACAACCGTGTCATTACTCGGCTCGCTCGGCGCTGCTATGACGATCACAGAAAAGATGGATGTCATCATTGATACCACTAACCTCACTTCATTTGAGGCGCCGTATGATTTGGTTAAAACCATGCGTGCATCGATTCTGGTTATGGGCTCGTTATTAGGTCGATTTGGTAAGGCCGATGTGTCACTGCCCGGTGGTTGTGCGATTGGTTCACGGCCCGTTGATCTGCATTTGAAGGGCATGGAGGCGTTAGGTGCTGAAATTAGCCTACACGAGGGTTACATTCAGGCTCGTGCTCCAAAAGGTTTGCAAGGTGCCAGGGTCTTTATTGATAAGGTCAGCGTGGGTGCGACAGAGAATATTCTCATGGCCGCCTCGATGGCTAAAGGTGAATCGCTGATTGAAAATGCTGCTCGTGAACCTGAAGTTCAGGATCTGGCTAATTGTTTGATTTCGATGGGTGCAAAAATTGAAGGCGCGGGTACAGACATTATTAAGGTGCAAGGCGTTGATCGACTCGATGGCGCTGACTATCGAGTGCAGCCGGATCGCATTGAGACGGGTACCTATTTAGTGGCTGCAGCCATCACGGGTGGCAAAGTCATGCTTAAGGATACCGATCCATCCTTGCTTGATGCGGTACTGGTAAAGCTGGAGGAGGCGGGTGCTCATATCAACACAGGTCCTGATTGGATCGAGCTTGATATGCGCGGCAATCGACCTAAAGCAGTGAATTTGATTACAGCACCCTATCCCGGTTTCCCAACCGATATGCAAGCCCAGTTCACGGCATTGAATGCTGTTGCTGAGGGCACCGGAGTGATCAAAGAAACCATCTTCGAGAACCGCTTCATGCACGTCAATGAATTACTGCGTATGGGTGCGAACATACAAATCGATGGCAATACAGCGATTGTGACCGGTGTTGAGGAATTACACAGCGCTCAGGTGATGGCTACCGATCTACGGGCCTCTGCCAGCCTTGTGCTAGCGGGTTTGGTGGCGGAAGGCCAAACCATCGTTGATCGCATTTATCACATTGATCGGGGTTATGATTGCATCGAGGAGAAACTCCATAATCTCGGTGCTTCGGTTAACCGAATGAGCTGATTAGTCTGATTGCCACTCGGCTAAATTATCAAGCTCAATTAGAGCATCGTAATCCGTACGCTGACGAATGAGCTGAAACTTATCTCCCTTCACGAGGACTTCGGGTACGAGTAGTCGAGAGTTATAGGTTGAGGACATAACAGCACCGTAAGCACCGGCATGGGTAATGGCGATCAAATCATGCTCTTGCACCTCTGACATGACATAGTTTCGGGCAAAGGTATCCCCAGTTTCACACACCGGGCCGACAATATCATATTTCTGACGCTCGCCGGTGTGGCGCTCTGGAATGATTTCATGCACCGCGCTATACATACTGGGTCTAAGCAAATCATTCATGGCAGCATCGAGAATACAAAATGTACGCTCTTGGCCCTGTTTGATGTATACCACCTGACTCACTAACCAACCCGCTTCAGCAACCAGTGAGCGACCAGGTTCAAGAATGACTTTGCCATCCCAATCATGGAGTAGTCGAGCAACGCGCTGACAGTATTCAGCGATCGATGGTGCGCCACAATCCTGAGAATAGTTCACCCCAAGCCCGCCACCTAAATCGATATGGCTGATCGGGTGCCCCTCTGCTCGAAGCTGTTGTACTAGCTCGATAAGTAAAGCAAAGGCGGTATCATAAGGTTCCAAATCGGTTAACTGTGAGCCGATATGCATATCGACACCTTGAATAATGATGCCAGGCATTTGACTCGCCACATGATAAATTTCTGGCGCCTCAAGAATTGAGATACCAAATTTGTTCTCCGCCTTACCAGTAGATATTTTTTCATGGGTCCGGGCATCAACATCGGGATTAATGCGAAACGCAATGCGTGCTTTGGTATTCAGTGAAACGGCGACACGATTGATCTGCTCGAGCTCGTTGAGAGACTCAACATTAAATTGCAAAATATCCTGCTGTAAAGCATACGCGATCTCAGATGCTGTTTTAGCGACACCGGAATACACGATTTTGCTGGCGGGAATGCCTGCTTTTAAAGCTCGCCGTAACTCTCCTTCCGATACCACATCTGCGCCCGCCCCCAGATCAGCCAGCACTTTGATAACCGCCTGATTGGAGTTTGCTTTCAGAGCAAAACATATCTGGGCATCCAAGCTCACCAGATTGTCGTGATAGGCCTTATATTGCGCCTCGATGTGGCTTTGTGAATAGCAATAAAAAGGGGTATTTACTGACTTGGCTAAATCAGCAATGGCGATCTGTTCCATGTGCAGTCGATCAGACTGGTAGTGAATAATAGACATGATTTTAAGAGATATACTGAACGGTCAGTGGCTCTGCCTTCTATAACAGTCTATGATACCCTTGAAATTATGAAGTGCAAGGCTGATCTTGCGTAATTATCGGCCACTAGCAACATAACAGAACCAAACGGTTCAACGCGAATGGGTATATCTGGAGAATAGAATGGAGTGGTTAAAGGTTTTGCCGCCGCTGGTCGCAATTGCCATCGTATTGTGGAAAAAAGAAGTCATCCTGGCCTTGTTTGTGGCAGTCGTTTGCTCCGAGATGTTGTTGCTGTTTTTTGCTGAGCAATCTACTGGCTCAGCATTGCATGCCGTATTGGTCGGTTTTCTCAACAGCATCGATCGCACCATTGGTGTCTTTAATGATCCAGGCAATGCCCGGGTGTTAATTTTCAGTGCCCTGGTCGGGGGCTTGCTCGCCTTGGTGCGTTATTCCGGTGGCGTGCTGGCGTTGGTCGAGCGACTGGTATCTAAAGGCTGGGCGAAAACAACCCGACAGGTCTCGCTCATGCCGGCTCTGACAGGTGTGGTGATTTTTATCGAATCCAGTTTGAGTATCTTGACCTCAGGCATTGTGGCGCGAGGGCTGTTTGAAAAATTTAATATCAGTCGCGCCAAGCTAGCCTATATTATTGACAGTACCTCAGCTCCTATCAGTATCATCATTTTGCTTAATGCCTGGGGCGCCTATGTGCTGGCATTGTTGAGCAGCTATGATTTACCCGGGACACCGGTGAGCATTCTGTGGGGCACAATCCCTTTTAACTTTTATGCGCTGGTCACGTTGGGGATCGTGTTTTTCTCAATAATCAGCGGTAAATACTTTGGTCCAATGGCCACCAGCACGCAAAAAATTGAGCATAAACAAACCGATGAATTGTCTGAAGTCAAAGCCACCAAGGCGCGCTTTATGGTGGTGCCAATGTTAGTTTTGGTGTTGGGTATGGTCGGCTTTATGATATATACGGGTAATGGCGAAATAGCGAAAGGCAGTGGCTCCAAGTCGGTGCTTTATGCCACCATTCTGGCTTCTATGGTCGCTTACGGCATGATGTTATCGACCGGTAAATTCAGCCATAAATCGCTCATGCAAATTAGTTTTAACGGCATTGCAGAACTACTCCCTATCGTCACAATTTTATTATTGTCCATCGCCTTGGGTGCGAGCTTAAAAGTGCTTGGCACCGGTGTTTACATTGCCCAGATAGTTGGTAGTTATTTGCCGATTTATTTGGTTGCGCCAATGATCTTTTTGGTCGGAGCAATGATTTCGTTTTCGACCGGTACTTCTTGGGGCACTTTTGCAATTTTGATCCCCATTGCTGCGCCGATCATTATTCTCATGGGTTTGCCGCCATCGCTGATTATTGCCGCCGTGTTGGGTGGTGGTGTGTTCGGTGATCACTGCTCTCCGATTTCAGACACTACGGCGATATCTTCAATCGCCTCAGGCTGTGATCTACTTGAGCACGTTCGCACCCAATTACCTTATGCATTAACCGCCGGCGGGATTAGTATCGTGCTGTATTTCATTGCCAGCCTGATCATGATTTGAAGCGTAGGTAGTATCGATGCCACTTAAAATAACATTCTGGTTGAGCCTGCTGCTATTTCTTAGCACCGCGCAATTAAATGCCAAATCGATCAAAGAACTCGATGAGTATATCGAACAGGTCATGATGACCTTTCATATTCCGGGGGCGGCCGTTGGCGTGGTTCAGGATGGCCAGATCATACATATGCGCGGTTATGGTGTTGCAGATATCACTACCAATCAGCCGGTTAATGAACAGACAATATTTAAAATCGCATCTAATACCAAAGCCTTCACCGCCACTGCGCTCGCCATTCTGGTTGAAAAGGGCAAGCTCAAGTGGACTGACAAGGTGCGCGATCATCTGCCGGATTTTAAGATGTACGATGATTATGCCACCCAAGAATTTAACATCATCGATTTATTGACCCATCGCAGCGGTTTGGCACTGGGCTCGGGTGATTTAATGTTGTGGCCTGAGCCGACCAAGTTCTCACGTGAAGATGTGGTACATAACCTGCGTTATCTCAAACCCGCTTATGGCTTTCGTGAGCGCTATGCCTATGATAATACCCTGTATATTGTGGCCGGAGAGGTGGCATCAGCTGTCGCGGGTAAGCCATGGGAGCAGGTCATCGAGGACAGTATTTTTGCCCCACTTGGCCTGAAAAATTGCTATGCCGGCGGGATTGATACCACCAAGGTGACAAATGTCGTAGCGCCCCATCTGTATCTTGATGATGTCCTGCTTGTGGATGATCCCAATCGTATCCGCAAGCATTCCACACTCATGGCGGCCGCTGGCGGGATCAAGTGTAGTGTTGCGGATGTATTAACCTGGATTGGTCTGCAGCTTAACCAAGGACAAAGTCTGGATGGCAAGCGACTGGTGAGTAAAGAGCAAGCGGCATTCATGTGGCAGGCAGTAACTCCGATGTCGGTATCACAACGTGCCCGAGAATTGGACAATACTAATTTCCGAGGCTATGCACTAGGCTGGCGAGTGAGTGATTTCAAGGGACAATGGGCGGTAGGTCATACCGGCACGCTCAGTGGGGCAATGTCAGAGATTGTGCTGTTACCGCAATCGAATTTGGGTGTGGTGGTATTGCTGAACCAATCAACCGGTTATGCCCGAAGCGCGATGATGTATGGCGTGATTAATTATTTTTTGGGTGCTGATCCGCAACAAAGCCTATTGCGCAACATCCGCTGGCAACAGGAGCGTCAGGCCTGGCTAAAAACCGCAGAGGCCAAGCAGAAGGGTATGGTTCTGCCGGCGGAGCAAACCATCGATTTAATGGACAGCCGTTTAGGAACTTACAGCGACCCATGGTTTGGTGAGATAACGATGCTGCGCGAGGGCAATGAGGTGATATTTCGTGCTAACAAAGTACCCAGAATGATCGGCTCGGTGTTTCAATACGATGCTAATACCTGGTGGGTCAAATGGCATAATCGAAGTTTTGAAGCAGACAGTTGGATCCGTTTTGAGCGCACGGAGAAGGCCGTTCATATGACTATGGAGCGCATGGCAGAAGATTCTGACTGGAGCATGTCCGTGCAAGATTTGTATTTTACCCAACAGAAATAACATGACCCGAGCAACCAAGTTAACCATCGATTTATCCGCCATTCGTGCCAATTACCAATTGGCCATCGACCGTGCGCCGAATTCTCAAACACTTGCAGTGGTTAAGGCCGACGCCTATGGTCATGGTATTAAAGAAGTATTGAGCGTATTAGGTAAGGCGCCAGCCTTTGCAGTGGCGACCATTGATGAAGCAATCCATCTGCGTACACTGACTGACACGCCCATTTTGATTCTGCAAGGGGTTATGCGTGCCGACGAGTTAGCAGAAGCCAAAGAGCATAAACTAACGCCGATGGTACATCAGGCTAATCAACTCAAATTGTTCGCCGAGCATCCGACCGCGATTCCAGCCGCGGTCTGGTTGAAGTTAGATAGCGGCATGTCGCGACTCGGTTTTAAAGCCGATGAAGTCAATTCGGCATTACAGCAATTACGGCACTATGACGCCATTGATGAACTGGTTGTGTGTAGTCATTTCGCCAATGCGTCCAGCCCTGACAGCGTAAAAAATCTGCAACAACTTGAGCAGTTGTTAACCCTTAAGACTCAGTATCCCGATCTGAAATACAGCATGGCTAACTCGGCCGCCATTTTATCTGATCCAAGCTCACATTTTGATTGGAATCGTGCCGGGATCATGCTCTATGGTGGTTCACCTTTCGATGATATTAATCATCCCGATAACCAATTATTACTACCAACCATGACATTGACCTCGGAGGTGATCGCCATTCGAACACTCGATGTTGGCGAATCCGTGGGATATGGCGAGACATGGCGCGCCGAGCGCCCCAGTCGAATAGCCACCGTGGCAGCCGGTTATGCCGATGGCTATCCTCGTCACGCACCTAATGGCACACCGGTGTATATTGCCGGGAAGCAGGTGCCGCTGGTCGGACGGGTATCCATGGATATGATAACCGTCGATGTCACGGATGCCCCTGATGTGCAGTTGGGGGAAACCGCCGAGTTATTTGGTCAACATGTTGCCATTGATGTTGTGGCAGAGCGCGCAGGAACCATCAGTTATCAGTTAATGACCTCCATCACTGAGCGCGTGCGTCGTGCTTATGTTTCTGGTGAGTGACTGACTTCGTCTAATAAATATAACAACGACTGGTAGGGAATACCGGAATTCCGACTGAGCCCAATCTCACAGCTGGCACTATTACTAAAGCCACGAGTAACTCGCCTGGGCAGTTGTGGTTTTAGTTTACGTAGTGCGTGGGCATTAATCTCCGGTTGGCTGAAGCCTTTGCTGCCAGCGAAACCACAACATTCGATATCATTGGGCACAATCACCTCATCAACACAGGCTTGAGCCAATGAAATCATGGTATCGGAGAGCCCCATCTTTTGACTACTACATGGTACATGCAGTGCTATCGTTTCTGATTTTGGCGTAATGGTGAGTTGTGGCATAACAAAATGATCAACAAAGCCACAGGCGTCATAAGTACGGATATGTTTTGGTAGCAATGGCAAGATTTGCTCGACACACGGACTGGCATCAAATACCACCGGATATCTGCCATTTTCAGAGAGCTTTTGCAGATGTGCCACAAGGGAAGCCCCTTTAGTCTCGGCAATATCAAAGAGGCCCTGCGACTTGTAGGGTAAGCCACAACAAGGATTCAAAGAGCTGGCATCGATCATGGTGATATTTGCTTTGTTCATCAGTGATATCAAGACATCTTTTAACTCGCACGCATCACCCTCGGATTGGTTGCTGGAAAAGGTTTTGCCTACACAGGTTGAGAAAAAGACCGCCTTATGATCAGACTGACAAGTCGCAGTCGTCGCTGATTTGGGAGCATCTGGCCACTTGCTCTGAAGAGATAGTCCGCGCTGAACAAGCCAGTGGCGAGTCTTTACAGCCAGTCGCGTTAACCACAAACCTACGCCATGTAAGGGGGCGGTGTATGTCATAACTCGCGCCATTAGAGATGGCTTTAGTTGCTTCTGTTGCAGGATATAGTCACCGGTATCGATTCCAACCGGACATTTACTGCGGCACATACTGGTGGTGGCACACGAATCCACGGCGAGGCGGTCAAATAGTCTGGCATTGTGGGCGCGCTGTTTCTGGTGCTCTGGAGTATCAGCCAGACTTGCCAGTCGCTCGCGTTGCCGAGCCATTGCGATACGTTGTCTCGGCGTAAGTGATAATAGGGTGGTTGGACAGACGGATTCACAATAACCACATTCCATGCATTGATCGATCACAGGGTGAGTGATGGGCAATGCTTTAAGCGCCTTCACATGCACCTGTTTATCATCGTTGAGGACCACTCCCGGATTTAACAAGCCGGCGGGGTCAAGCAGCTCCTTTATGGCATGCATTAACTGGTACGCTTTGGTCCCCCACTCTTGCTCAACAAACGGTGCCATGTTGCGGCCAGTGCCATGCTCACCTTTAAGAGAGCCGCCATAGGCGATCACCAGTTGCGCCATGTCGTCCATCAAATGCGCAAACTGGGTTCGTTCTTTTTCATGGGAAAAATCATGACAGACCACGAAGTGAAGATTGCCATCTTTTGCGTGGCCAACAATGCTGATATCTAAATAATGATGCTTATGGAAAATCGCGGTTAATTCGTTAATGCCACTGGCCAAATCTGCGACAGGAAAGGCGATGTCTTCAATGATCACTGAGGTATTAGGGCGTCGCTGACTGGCAATGGTTGGGATGATGCCCTTTCTGATGTCCCACAACTCTTTACGCTGTGTGTTGTCGGTCGTAAAGGGGATTGATTGTGAACAGTCTGATTGGTCTATTCGTGTATTAACGGCAGCTATTTTTTCCGCCAATGCCTGGTCATTTTTGGCCTGACATTCAAGCAATAAACCAACCTCATGCCGGTTTGCTGATATTTGGCCTGCGAGTGGTTGTGGAACCGAGGCTAAGGCACGATCATCCATGAGTTCAATAGCACTGGTATCGAGATCTGAATTATCAACAACCCATTGACAGGCTGACTCAAGTCGGGGAAATAAAAACAGTGCGGTGGATTTTAATTCGTAGTCCGGCACAGTCTCATATGTGATGCCACTGATAAAGCCCAGACAGCCCTCAGAGCCGATCATCAGGTGGGTTAGGACATCGAGCGGATCATCGTAATCGATCAGAGCATTTAAACTAAAGCCATTGGTATTTTTGAGACGATATTTATGGCGAATAAGCTGAGCCAATTCACTATCGGCTTTGGTTTTCTCGCTGAGTGTGGCGAGGCCATCTAAGAGTGATTTATGAGACAGACGAAACTGCTCGACAGAGACTAAATCAGCGGTATTTACCTGCGTCCCATCAGCCAGTATGAATTGTAGATCAGCCATGGTTTGATAAGAATTCTGTGCAGTACCACAACACATGCCAGAGGAGTTGTTGGCGGCAATACCACCAATCATACAGCTATCTATCGACGCCGGATCTGGGCCAATTTTTCGTTGATACGGCTGGAGCGCCCGGTTTACATGGGCACCAATGACGCCGGGTTGCGAGTATACCCGCGCACCATCATCGAGTACGCGCACGTGTGTCCAACCATCATCCATCATCAACAAAACAGAGTCAGTGACCGCCTGTCCTGACAGGCTGGTGCCGGCAGCGCGAAATGTTACCGGTGTCTGATGTTTGTGACAGGCCTGAAGAATAGTTGAGACCTCATCAGCATGCCGCGCCTTGACGATGATCTTCGGTGTCAGGGCGTACAAAGACGCATCTACAGCGAGAACCTCACACAGCAATTCATCGGTGATCACCTGATCGTACCCGAGAGCCTGCCGCAATTCTGATGCGAGAGAGTTGTAGTTCGCCATATGTATTAGTCGCCAATCATGGTCATTGCAGTATAAAGATACCACCTAAGTGTGCTAAAACACATTAGCTTAATAGCATGTCAAAAGAGTCATCGCAATGTCATGTACTTATGTTTAGCTTTTGTTGTGATAGGATTAACCTTTCGTATGAATTAAAGTGAACCTCAATGGCAGTAATTAAGGCACAAGCAATTCGACCAGATGGCAGTATCAAACCATCCATGGTGCGCATGAAAAATGGCATGATCCAGACAGTAGCCACGATCCCCCTAAGTCAATGTCAAACGGATCAATTGCTTTGTCCGGGCATGATTGACTGGCAAGTCAACGGTGCAGCAGGACTGTTATTTAACGATATGCCGGACGTTGTGACGCTGGCAAATATTGGCGACACGCTGATAAAGTTTGGCACCACCAGTTGGCTACCAACATTAGTGACAGATTCGCTAGATAAAATGAAAGAGGCCGCTGACGCCATTGCACAGGGCGTACAAGATCCTAAGTCGGGTGTTGTAGGTATTCATTTTGAAGGTCCACATATTAGTCAGGCGAAAAAGGGTATCCATGCTGAGTCACATGTGCGCCCCATTTCAAAAGAGGAAATGGCGATATATGAGCGCGACGACCTTGGTGTCAAACTGATCACTCTGGCACCTGAGCAAGTAACGCATAAACAGATTATCCAACTCAGGAAGAAGGGCTGTATTGTGTCAGTGGGGCATTCGAACGCCACCTTTGAACAAACCATCGAGGCAGTAGCCGCCGGTGCAACCTGTTTCACTCATCTATACAATGCCATGTCGGGCATACAGGCGCGCGATCCAGGGGTCATCGCGGCAGCATTTGATAGTCAGAGTTACTATGGTCTGATTGCCGATGGCATCCATGTTCATCCTGCCATGGTGCGTATGGCCTATCGTCAAAATCCTAATATGACACTGGTGACCGATGCTATGCCACCCGTCGGTACTAATGAGACAGAATTTCAATGGCATGGTAAAACCATTCACCGCAAAGAAGATCGTCTGGTCGATGAAGAGGGTCGCCTAGCAGGGGCATACCTGACTCAACAACAGGCATTAACCAATGCCATGATGATGCTACGTCTGGGGATCGAGGATGCTCTGCCAATGGTCACGACCAAGCCGGCTAAACTGCTGGGATTAGAGGAAACTCATGGTCAGGTTGAGCCGGGCTTTGTCGCTGATCTCATGTTAATTGATGAAACGGCCGAGGTCAGTCGAGCCTGGCGCGCAGGTTATGAGCTCTAATCTTCTTGGTGCTCTAAAAAAACTTCAACTACGATGGAAAATTTTGGCAGCACTGTTGTTGCCTATTCTTTTACTCAACCTCTATTACCTGACCCAAACCCCGACCAATGATGGGCCGTGGCTACCACAGTATGAGCAACTGGCAACCATTGATGTCACAGGCAATGAGGTAGAAATCAAGAATTTCCGCAGAGCACGCTATGATCAGAACGGACAAATAAGTGGTCTGGATTACTCCACTCGTCGTGTTAATCTCAGCCAGCTGCAGAGTATTTGGTATGGTGTCTCTGTCTTTTCTGATATCGGCCTGGCACATACCTTCTTATCCTTTGATTTTGCCGACAACGATCCGGTGGTCATTTCAGTCGAAGCTCGACAGCGCCCCGACCAGAGTTATGATCCTATTGCGGGTGCTCTGGACAACTATCATTTGATATATGTGTTTGCTGACGAACGCGATATCATTGGTGTCCGGACTCACAAGCGCAACGAGCAGGTCCGGTTTATGCCCATTGAAGCAGATGAGCCGCGTATGCAACGAATGTTTCTTGATATGGTGGCGCGAGCCAATGCGTTGGCGGTGCAACCGGAGTTTTACAACACCTTTACCTCAAATTGCACTAACAACATCATGCAACAAACCGATATCCCGGCATGGCAGTCTTATCTTGATCCACGCATCTTACTGCCTGGCTATTCTGACAGCATCGCCTATGCATATGGGGTGCTGGACGATAATTACACTCTGGCGCAAATTCGTGCGGCAGCAACGATTCGCCCGCAGCACTTTTCCGATGCTGACCCAGAGTTCTATCGGCTGATCCGCGACAATTACTTACAGGCCATTTCACAAACACCAGCAACAAGCCGTTGATCGATGGCAGAGAATAAACACATATTCCAATTTACAGCGGAGCAAGAAGCAACAGCCCTGAGCCTGCTCCAGCAAACAGAACTGAGCTCGTCGGTACTGAAACAGGCTGCATCAGCAGGCTCGGTTTGGCTGGAGGGAAGTAAGCAAAAGCCCAGGCGGTTGCGGCGTCTGAAACAGATATTGCAGCCCGGTGATACCGTATGGCTGTACTACAATGAGTCGATATTAAATAAACCGTTTGCTGAAGCCACGCTTATACTCGATCGACAGGATTACAGTATTTGGTGTAAACCACGAGGCATGTTTAGCCAGCCATCCAAGTGGTCTGATGCCAACAGTATTGGTCGGTATGCGTCGCAGCAGTTGGGACGCGCATGTTATTTGGTGCATCGCCTTGATCGCATGACAACGGGATTGATGATCGTAAGTCACAAGCGCTCTCTGGTGCACGAATTTACCCAACGTTTTTCTGAGCAAGCCATTAAAAAAACCTATTGTGCGATCATTGAAGGCACACTTGAGGCGAGCCCGGTGACCATTGCTTCGCCACTGGATAATAAGCCTGCTGAGACCACCGTCTGGTCAGAATCATGCGCGACAGATAATCGCTACACCATGGCGCGTATCAATATCGCGTCCGGCCGCAAGCACCAAATACGCCGTCATTTAGCTAGCATTGGCCATCCAGTGCTTGGTGACCGATTGTATGGTGACCCTCAGTCGCAACACGAGCTTCAGCTGTATGCAGTCAAGCTTGAGTTTATCTGCCCTGTGCAGCAAGAATCCGTCATGGTAGAGCTACAAGAGGAGATGTACTTCCGAGAGGTGCAAAGTCATCTGTCTCGCTAGTCTAGATTTGCCAATCGCTCGGGTGTGCGGATCAGTGCCAGCTTCTCAGTCCGACTTAGACGCTTTACTTTATGCTCCAGCTGAGAGGCAACCGAGCGATCTTCACAGGGCATTGACAGCCGTAATGTTAATGGATTCTTACCACGCAAATACTTGGCGCCCTTACCCTGCTCATGCTCATTAAGCCGGCGGGTGACATTGGTTGTTATGCCGGTGTATAGGTGGCCGTTGGCTGTTTCAAGTATATACAGAAACCATTGACTACGGCTCATCAGGTACGCTCAGGGTATTGCTGCAGTGTTGCTGACAGGGTCATTTATACGGGCTGCTTTAACTTGCATTATGACCGCATCAACTAGCTCACTATCAAGGCCCTGATATGTTATGGGATCAACCAACGCACGAATTTGTTGCTCGTTTAAGTACTGTTGAATGGTGTCATCAGCCAGCAGCACATCAACAAATGGCTGGTTTGATGATTGTGCCTTTCGAGCCAGAACAATGACATGCTCATTAGCTGTGGCCTTACCCATGTCTGGCGCCAAGGCATACACAAGACGATTGGCAGTCAACATGCCGTCTGTTTTATAGAGGTTGGCGAGCATGGCCTCCTCATTGACTGCAATCCGACTAATCAGTATTTTTGCATCATTGAACATGCTGGCGGCTGCAATCGCAAGCTCAGACAGGTTGCGATTGCTGCGCGAGGTATTATCGCGCTCATAGAAATTAACCACATCATCAAGCGCAACTTCGGCTAGCCGAGGAATGAGTCGTCCGTGGTATATCAGTGCCTCTGATCGACTGGGATTATTTTTGTGCGGCATAGAACTGCTACTGACCGCGCTGCCAGGGCGCACTTCCGTTAGCTCAGCTATATCGGTGCTTTGCAGCAGAAAGACCTCTTGTCCCCAGCGATTGAATGACTTGCTGATTAGCGCCAATACCTGTGCATATTCTGCAAACACATCGCGACTGCCATGCCAGTCATCAGCATAGGGCCTGTCCAGCTTGAGGAACCCGGCAAAGTCTCGCTCGACCAACATCGCCTTATCACCGAGACCAAGATAGGAACCGACTGCGCCCTTTAATATGGCGGATTGACGAAGTTTAAGTCGGACATCTTTCAGACGCTCAATATTGCGTCTATTTTCAGCCAGCCAACCACTGAACTTCTTGCCCAGAGTGATGGGTAAGGCATGCTGTCCAAGGGTACGTCCGACCATGGGCGTTGCTTTATATTGCTCGGCCATGACCATGAGTTGCTCTTCGATGGTGCGCAAGTCGTTGATGAATATATCTAAAGATTCCAGCAATTGTAGAACTAACAAGGTGTCGTAGATATCGACAGTGGTTGCGCCAAAATGGACATATTGCTCGGCTCCTTTATCCATTTCTCGACCCCATACCCTGAGAAATGCCACCATGCGGTGCCGTACGACACTGAATTCTGCCGCTAGCGCATCTTCCGTAATAAGAGCAGCATCGGCCTTGGCCATAATTTCTTCTGCCGCCCATGCAGGAATGACGTCATGTTTTGCTTGTGCGCGCGCCATCGCAACTTCAATGTCCATCAGCAGTTGGGTTTGGTGGTGATGTTGAAATAATTCCGCCACCGTGTTGGCACTTACACCGGTTAGTGTGCAAGTGGTTGCAAGCAGGTAAATGAGCAGGCGAATTTGACGCATCGTGCGCTCCTATTTAACACATGCACCGACTATAACATAAGTCGTTCATCGGTCGATGAATTAGTCCGTAAGCTGCTGAATCGCTTTGAGCTGTCTGGCGAGTTCGTCGTAGCCTATCTGTTGCATGAGTTCAATGTTACGCACCGGTATGGATTCTGGCTCCGGGAATTGTTCCAGCACTTTGGCAATACTCGCTTGTCGGATCAGATGAATAATAGGCCAGGGAGCGCGATTGGTGAAATGACTTGCTGACTGCTCTGGCTCTTCTGCGAACAGATAATCCGGATGAAAACTAGCCAACTGCACAAAAGACAGCTCATCTTGCTGTTCAAGTAGCTCATTGCAGATATCGACTAATAGCAGATAGTCATTAAATGCCTCACAACCATTTGGCAAAATGAGCAGGGCGGTATCTGGAGAATTCTGTGCCTTCATGAGTTGAATTTGCCCCATTACCGCCAAGACCTGATCTTCCATGTCAGCGGATTCGACGATCTGATAGTCAATATCGTCCGTCTGCCAAACCTTTTTGGCAAAGGGGCATACGGACCATTTTATGATCACCTGCTCAACCCAGTATTGGCACTGGCTGAGAATAGCCTTGTGATCAGGGGTCATCGGTTAGGAGGTTTGTTCAGGTGATATATTATTAAAGGCGGCCATTTGCTCTTCAGTTGCTTTCGCCTGATAGGTTGCTTTCCATTCCTGGTAGTCCATACCATAAATAGCCCTGTAGGCATCATCTTTAGCAATACTTAGGCCCTGTTCATGGGCTTCTGCCAAGTACCATTTGCTCAGACAATTGCGACAGAACCCCGCCAGAATCATCAGGTCAATGTTTTGCACATCTTTGCGCTTATCCAGATGCGCGACCAGGCGGTCCAATACCTTGGCTTTCGCCGTTAGCTCTGCGATGGTTGGTTCATGACTCGTCATGTATTACTCCTATGCATGTGCCTTATTGAAGGCACTGCGTGTTAATTCAAAATATTTCACTTGAGCATCGTCATCGTCAAGTTGCATACCTCTGATGAAAGACATATCCAATTTAGTAATGACCGATATTGATGCCATATTATCAGGATTCACTATGGCAGCAATCGTCTCTAGATTCAGTACATTAAAACCATGCTCTAAAACCGCCACAGAGGCTTCGGTTACATAACCTTTGTTTTGATGTTCACTCAGAATAGCAAAACCGATATCTGGTATATCGAGCGCTGGCCGCTTGACCAGACCGCACATGCCGATACAGGCTTCTTCTGTGGTATCCATGCTCAATAAACAAAAGCCATGTTTATCATAATGCGGCAGCAAAACTTGCTCAATTTCAGCAATCGCCTGTTGCTCTGTGCGGATATGTTTATCACGGATATTTTCGATAAAGTCAGGCTGATTAAATAGCCGCAATAACTGCGATGCATCCGTGACTGTTGGTTTTCTGAGGGTAAGACGTTGGGTATGAAGCGTCAGATCAGACATTCATAAAGGCCCTGTAGGCCACGGCAATACCAGCTATGTAGCCGGGCAATAAAATGAGCATGGCAGTCATATCGCTCATTTTCGATTTCACCTCAGGTAATGATTTTAAAAAGTTCGGTGATTTGGGTTGCAGATCAAGATCCGATAACCACCAATCATACAAGGCCACGTATATCAGCATGGGCACAATTAAAACACCCACCACAGAAGCGACTTCAGGCATAAAATAGGCAACCACGAACAGATTGAAGAATAAGTAACTGATGAGCGTGGCCAAACCATGGACGGTTTCGAACTTACGGAACTGTTCGACAATGCCAGCAATACTCAAGAGTCCGAAGACAAATAGATAAAATAGACTCCACCAAGGCATTAAACGACAGTACCTTGTTTTTCATCCA
>CAZLIR010000002.1:0-3553 GCA_964559635.1 uncultured Enterobacterales bacterium | reverse complement strand
GCCAGAAGCGCTGGACCGTCGAGATCGACTACTTCAGCATGCTGTGCCAACAGTGTCGCCGGCGCCATTGCCAGAGAGGTGCCGACCATACAGCCAACCATAATCTGTAGCTGATGTTTGCGTGCTGCATCATAGGTGTTTATTGCCTCTGTAAGACCACCTGTTTTGTCGAGTTTAATGTTAATGGCCTGATAACGCTCAACTAATGCATGAATATCAGCAGAGCTATGACACGACTCATCAGCACAAATAGGGATTTCGCCCTGATAGCGAATGAGATCCTGATCATTGCTGGCAGGTAGCGGCTGTTCAATGAGCACGACCGCCATATCCTGAAGTGATTGCCAATGTTCATTCAACTCAGCAATCGACCAGGCCTCATTGGCATCAATGATAATGTTGCTTGCAGGCGCATTGGCATGAATAGCTGCTATGCGAGGAATGATATTTTCGCTATCAAGCTTCACTTTGAGGAGCGGATAACGGGCGAACTGTTGTGCCTCGGCCGCCATTTCTGCTTCAGTGCCGATGCTAATGGTTTGTGCTGATATGAGTTCTTTGGGATCGCCTAGCCCCGACATGCTGCCGACCGTTTGACCTAATTGCTTGGCCTCAAGATCCCAAAGGGCACAATCTATGGCATTTCGTGCTGCCCCCGGAGACATGATCTTTTGTATATCTCTGCGACTCGCACCGTCGGTTATGGCTTGTGTTACCGACTCAATTTGTGCGATGACTGAATCACATGATTCACCATAGCGCGCATAGGGCACACACTCAGCAAAGCCCTGATGCTCGCCATCCATGATCATCACCTGGATCACTTCGGCTTCTGTGCGTGAACCACGCGAAATGACAAAGGCTTTTCGCAGTGGCCATCGGGATATAGTGTGTTTTAGTTGTCTCATAAATTAGCTATCAAGCGATCAACACCATGACGGAGAGGATCAACAACGGGTAATGCTAATTGTTGTTCATAAGCTTGACAGCATGCAAGTGCTTGTTGCTCTGATAGGGCAGAAGTATTAATAGAAACACCGACAAATCTGGCTGCAGGGTTTGTGACCCGAGCAGCACGAAGGTTTGCATCAATAGTATCTTGTAGTGAAGGTAGAGGACGATGCTTCAGGCCGCGCATCGAATCACGACCTTCAACATGACATAAAACCAGCGCATCTGCTTGCGCACCGTGCAACAAACCCAGACTGACGCCGGCAAAGGCGGGATGGAAAAGCGATCCCTGACCTTCAATTATATCCCAGTGATCGACAGTGTTTGCCGGACTTAGTTGCTCAACAGCACCAGAGATGAAGTCAGAGACGACACAATCGATAGCCACGCCCTCGCCCGCAATCAAAATACCGGACTGACCGGTGGCTCTGAATGACACATCAAATTCACCCCGCATGGCCCTCTCAATCGCCAGCGCGGTATACATTTTGCCCGCTGAGCAATCTGTGCCGACGGTTAATAGCCTCTTACCGCTGCGTTTTTCACCGGTGCCGGTATTAAATGTTTGTTGCGGATGGCGGATGTCATGAAGCATTACGTGGTGTTGGTTAGCAAGCGAAACAATATCTGGCATGTTGCTGAGCGCCTGATGCATACCACTAATCACATCCAGGCCCGATCGGATCGCTTCATGAATACTCGACATCCAACTCTCAGCGATCACACCGCCACTATTGGCCAAGCCCAACACAAACGACTTTGCACCGGCATCAACCGCCTCTGGAATCGACATTTCCGGGATCCCTGTGGTGATTGTACCATTGGCCAGATGATTCTCCGCCAACGCTAACTCCGGTCGCCAGTCGACCACACCGCGCGCGAGTTTTGTCGCAAACGGATCTTGTGTATCTCCTAAAAATAATAGGTACGGCGCTTTAAGTTCCATGGTGAACCAAGATTGTATGTTGATAATTGACAATATTATTAATGCAAACCTCAGCAACAACTAGTGACGAGTGTTTGCTCAACCATAACCAAATGTTATGGCATCTCAAAAGGAAATTTGGTTCTTTACTTCGGCGATAAACGCTTTAGTTAAATTTGACAGTGGCTGCAGGCTCGATGTCATACCAACGACCGGAAAAGCGATCTGATCAACCAGACGATGTAGGCGAATAGACTCATTCTGATTGGCTTTGGCAGTAAACTCGTCGATGACGCACCACCCCAAGCCCTTTTTCACCATCTGTAAGGCAATATAATAGGTATCCACCTGTATCAGACTGGCAAATTTAACCTTATTTACTTCTACTTTTCGTGAGAGCAAATCCCCTAATGGTCCACTCTTGCGGATGCTGATATAGGGCATTTTACTGAGCTGTTGCAGGTCAAGCGTTTGCTCATCTGGGTAATCCGGGTGATTAGGAAGCACACAAACCATACTAGCGTCGCCGAAGTGATAGCGTTTTGTGTCAGGTATTTCATTAGGCGAGAACATGATAGCCAGGTCGCTCTCCTGCCGTAAAATATGATTCAGAATGTGATGGTTATGGAGCGTTTGTATTTCAACCTTTACATCAGGGTGTGTTTGCTGGAACGTGTTGACCACGGAAGGGATTACATCGAAGCCCAGTGCGGGAGTGATACCGACCGATAACTTACCTGTATGCTGATTAAGAATATTGTCAGCCAACTCATTAATGGTATTCATCTGATTGAAAATACGATCAGCCTCATTAAATAGCATATCCGCTTCAGGGGTTGGGATCAGACGACCTTTAATCCGGGCAAATAACTGAAAACCCAGCTGTAACTCGGCGTGGGCTAGCACTTTGCTTACCGAAGGCTGTGATACGTTGAGGAACTTTGCGGCATTGGTGATCGAGCCAGTGGTATAGATGGCATGAAAGATCTCTATATGTCTTAACCGCATGATAATACACTCAATTTAGCGTGATAATCGAGTGTAATACAGACCAGAAAGCAAAGTCCATAACCTTTGGTTATACATTGCATTATCAATTTCCATTGCATTTTGCTTTTGTAACTATCATCCTTGTATGCGGATCCTAATAAACAAACAACTATTAAGGGGATAAATCATGGCACAACAAAATCAAGGCCATGCAAGTAGTTTTAAACTCCATCTGGTGACAGCTGCTGTGCTGCTAACACTGGGTGGTAATTCATTGCTTGCGGCTGAAGATGAGGATGACGAGAAAAAAGATGAGAATAAGGTTGTCGTAACGGGCTCACAAATAAAGGGAGCCTTTGCTCAGGAGGCCTTAGCAGTCACCACATTAAGCTCAGAGGAAATAGCCTTTTTGGGTATTGAATCCGGCGATGAGCTAATGGATCTTATCCCTGAAAATGGCCAGAACTTCGTTAACGAAGCTGAGAATATTAGTGGTGGCGTGAATGCTGCTCGTGGCGATGTCGGTGCATTCAACTTACGCAATCTCGGTACTGGTAATACACTGGTACTCTTTAACGGTCGGCGTATGGTTAACTCCGCAGCGTTCCAAACCGAAGAGATAGGTGGAAGTTTCGTTCCGGTTAATTCTGCGAACTCTAATGCCATCCCGGTGATTGGTCTGAATCG
>CAZLIR010000001.1:0-38485 GCA_964559635.1 uncultured Enterobacterales bacterium | reverse complement strand
GAGATACAGTGGAATCAATCCCAACACGGTTGTAGCTGTGGTCAGTAAAATAGGTCGTGCACGTTGGATACAGGAGTCGATGATCGCTTCGACCTGTGTCATGCCCGCCTCGAGACCTAACTGAATTCGCTCGAGCAATACAATGGCATTATTAATCACAATACCAGCTAGAGAAATAATCCCGAGCAGGGTCATGAAACCAAGGTATGAGTTCGTCAGTAATAGGCCAATGATGACGCCAATCAAACCCAACGGAATAGTCATCAAAACAATACCGGCTTTACGAATACTATTAAATTGACTAATTAACACTAACAGAATAATCATTCCTGCAATGCCAAGTTTATCCATGATTGACTGGTTTGCTTTTGATGAACTCTCGGTTTCACCACCATAGGTAAAATCAACGCTGGCTCCCCAATCATTGGCCTGCTTGTCCTGCAACCAGGGGTCTAATTGAGCGACAATATCCGCGACACTCGCTGAGCCAAGGATCTGGGCACCCAATGTGACCGTGCGAATACCATCGCGACGGAAGATCACTGAGAGGTCCCACACCAATTTCACGTCAGCCACTTGCTTAAGCGGCACAGCGTCACCTGTGGATTGTGAGTACACAGACAGAGAGCGCACCTGATTGATATCATAATCCATGCTATTTTCTGTTCGCATCAACACCGGAATACTATCTTCGCCCTCACGATATTCTGTCAGCTCCAAGCCGCTCAAACTGGTTTGTAATGACAGAGCGATGTCCTGACTAGTCAAGCCGGCTCTTTGTGCACGGATCTGATCAATATCGATCTCTAATTTCTTAATTTGCTGACCCCAATCATCACTGATACTCATCAATTCCGGAATTGTTTGCATGTGCTGACGCAAATCTTCCACGGCGGCAAATAGTGCCTCTGAGCGCTCACCTGACAATCTGACCTGAACCGGATTATCTACCGATGGTCCATTCTCAATGCGTTTTTGCTTGAGGATCATATCGGGATACCGATCACTGACATAGCCATCCATCGAAGTCATCAACTCATCGATAACTTCAGCGGTTGTAACATTCGCGACGATCAACGCATAGTTGTTTGTGGAGGGCTTAGGGTTATGGGACAACACAAAGCGCGGTCCTGCATTACCAATGTATGTAATGTAACTAGTAATCCCCTCTGCTCGGTTGTCATTTATTTTTAGTTCGGCATCAATATAGCGCTCCATATCCTGAAGCACTGATTGAGTATCCTCAAGCGAGTTGCCGGTTGGCATGGTCACTTCAATCTTGTAGTAGGTCCTGTCTGATGGCGGGAAAAACATGCTCGGCAACGACGTAGCTGCTTTAATCACGATTATGAATATCACCAGAGTGCCAACAAGTGTGATGCTTCTATTTTTCAGCAACCAGTGCAGCAGACTTTTATAGCGCTCATAAATGGGCGTATCAAACTTATCTTCTACCGGCGTCACCTTCATAAAATAAACACACAGCAACGGAATAATCGTCAATGAGATAACCCATGAACAGATCAAGGTGATGGTCACTACCTTAAACAAGGATGCAGTAAATTCACCGACACTAGACTCGGCGAGAAATATGGGTAAAAACGCTGCCGACGTTGTCAGCGATGCCGTCATGAGTGGTGTTTTTAATTCGTTAGCTGAATCAATTGCGGCCTGAATCGCCGATTTACCTTTTTTCATTTCCACCATAATGTTCTCAGACATCACGATGCCATTATCAACCAACATCCCCAACGCAATGATCAACGCAGCCAGAGAAATTTGATCCAAACCAATTGAGAACTGATCCATGACAATTAGCGACAATAGCATGGTGGTTGGGATCAGGATGGCGACAATAATCCCGGTGCGAACTCCAAGACTGACCAACATAACAGCCGATACAACAAGTACCGCTTGCAGCAGATTATTGACAAAATCCTTTACCTTGGCATCAACTTCAGCTGGTGAGAAGTTAATCAAATCAAACTCGATACCAATCGGATATTGCTGCTCAAATTTCTCAATTTCGGCTTTGACCATCTCCCCAAGCAGAATATTATTACCGCCCTCACGCATTGAAATGGCAACAGCCAGCGCTCTTTGGCCTGAACTGTTTACGAATGACTTGGGCGGGTCAACATAGTCGCGTTTAATGGTGGCAATATCGCGCAGTAGTATGACCTGATTGGTCTTGGGCGATTTGATAACGGTGTTGCCAATATCCTCGATTGACTCAAAGTTACCCGTGGGTTCGAGGGCAATGGTTTCCTTGCCGAGATTCACTGAACCACCGGAAAGGACAATATTGCGTGCTGAGAGAATCTGTGACAGCTGGTTAGAGGATAATCCTAATTCAGACAGACGGCTGTTATTGTATTCGACATAAATGATCTCGTCCTGCTTGCCCAGAATGTCAATTTTTGCCACTTCGGAGACAAACTGCAGCTGGGTTTTAACATCCTCGGTGATGTTTTCAAGTTCAGCGTAACTTAAGCCATCACCGGTGACCGTCATGACAATGCCATAGACATCGCCAAATTCATCGTTCACAAAAGGACCTACGGTACCTGACGGTAAATCTGCCTCAATATCCTCAATCTTTCGGCGTAAGTTATCCCAGATTGGGCGCATTTCAGTATAGCTTTCTTTGATGTTCACAATGACAACAGAGACACCAGTTCTTGACTCACTGGTCACAAAGTCCAGCTCAGGTATTTCTTTTGCGACATCTTCTATTTTTGATGATATTAATTGTTCTACCCTCTCAGGACTGGCTCCCGGGAAATAAGTCACTACCTGTGCCGCACGGACAATAAAGCCGGGATCGTAATCCCGCGGCATTTGATTAAATACCTGAATACCACCCAGAAAGATTAATAGAAAAGCAATTAATGTGAGACGATTATTGTCAATCGCAAGCTTGGTGATATTCATTTAGTCCATTCCTTGCTCAAACGAACAACGAGGCCCTCATTGACTCGACTCATGCCTGCGGTGATCACATGATCACCCTCGTTGAGCCCTGACAAAATAACGATACCTGAGTCACCTAATAAGCCGGTTTCAACCGACCGTCTGACAACTGTCCCTTGATTGTCTTGAATATTTTCAACAACGAACACCGCCTTGCCGAAGGTATCCGCAATGACTGCATGTGCAGGTACAATGATATTGGTTTCCTCCTCCGCGACAGAGGGTGTTGCTCGAACGGTTGCAGACATACCCGGTAATATATTCACACCCTCAACGCTTGGCATAGTAAACGTTACTTCAAATGTTTTGGAACCAGGATCAGCCTCCGTTGATGCGGAATCAACGACAAGGGGAAATTCTCTGCCGGGTATTGAATCAAACAATGCTCGCACTCTGGCATTTTTACCCTCTCTTGCCGAAATCATGACAGTTTCAGGTAAAGCGACCTTAATCTTCAAAATGGAAAGATCCTGAATGGTATATATCGATTGCATGACATTAACATCTTCGAAATTCTCAACATGCTGCTTGCCGATAATGCCATCAAAAGGCGCTTTGAGCTGGGTATAAATCATGTTCTGTTTTGCAGCATTGAGGCTTGAGAGCGCAGAGGTTCGCTGAGCGGTTAACTTGTCAAAATCGGCTCTGGCAAGCAGGTTTTTCTCGATGAGTTGTTTGCCGCGGGTGAAGTCAGCATTCGCTCGGTCGTAATCAGCCTGTCGAGCTTCTAGTTGAATGGCATAATCCGTATCATCTAATGCGGCTAGAAGTGTATCTTTAGCAACTTCCTCGCCCTCTCTGACATTCATCTGTGATAATTTACCGGCAATGCGGAAACCCAATTGAGCGGTTTGTGAGGCACTGACTTGACCGGGAAATTCGAGATAATTATCCGTCTGACGTAAGTTGATCACTTGCGTTTGAACCATGCGTGGCTTTACCTCAGCAACCTCTTCTTCAGTATCAGAGCAGGCCGGTAATAAGAGTAGGGAGAGGCATAATAGAAGCAAACGCGAGGTGCATGTTTGAGTACTACGGAGGATTGTCATGGTTTTGTATCCTTATCAGAATAGCTTCTGATTTTCGTAATAGATATAGACAACCTATATTTTAGATACTGAAATGTCCAACATTAAAGTTATATTTATGCGACATGCACGTGCCACTCGTTCGCATATGACCCATCAAATTTGGAACATAGAAACTCAGGATAAGTACGCACTAATCAGGTGATTATGACTTTGAATGCGCTTGATAAGCTGTTTTTAAGTGCTCTAAATCGCAGTTAGTGATTGCTTCTAAATTGTCTGTTATGACCTGTATATCCCAGTCCCACCATGAAACTGCAAGAAGGGAATCAATAGTCGACTCATCAAAGCGATACTTAATGACTTTAGCTGGATTACCACCAACGATGCTATAGGCAGGGACATCTGTTGTTACGACCGACTTACTGGCTACGATAGCACCACTACCAATACTCACACCAGGCATGATAGTTGTATCATAACCAATCCAAACGTCATGACCTATCTCTGTATCTCCTTTGTAAGGCAACTCCCCAGGTTGAGGGGTCACACTCTCCCAACCATTGGCAAAGATATAAAATGGGTATGTAGAAAATCCTGAAGTCTTGTGATTTGCACCATTCATGATGAATTTTACATCTTTGGCAATGGCGCAAAATTTACCTATAACGAGTTTATCGCCGATAAATGGAAAGTGATAGAGCACATTCTGCTCAAATCTCTCCGGACCATCAGGATCATCATAATAGGTGTAATCACCAACATTGATGTTGTCATTATTTATGTAGTTTTTTAAGAAACCAACCTGAGGAACGCCTCTGATTGGCTCTTTGTCATTTGGATCCGGACCGTTCAATCGGCACACCTCTATTAAATGAATGTAGCTAGATACTAATATGTTGTTTGTTAATAATCTATTGATGTATTGGCTAATATTAATCAGGTAGCATATCAACCGTTATAGCAGCTAATGATTGTTATGATTTACTCTCGATGAGCAGTTCATCCAGTGAGATTTTCTTGGGGCGATAGCCATTGGCTGGATCGGAGTCATCTGGATAACCGAGGGAAATTCCACACACTAATTTATAACCTTGCGGAATATTAAAGTGATTTTCCAATGGCGAGCGCCACATACCCAGACTACCCTGTGCGCAGGTACCCAGTCCACGTGCGGTTGCTGATAACATGAGCGATTGCATCATGATTCCTGTGTCAATGAATGCGGTATGCTTCATACCGGTGTGCAGAAATACGAATATCGCCACTGGCGCGTTAAAGAAGGTGAAGTTTCTAGCTAGTGAGGCATCCCTGGCTTTGCGATCACCGCGTTTGATACCCCAAATTTCATAAAGTCCTCGGCCGGTGTGTATGCGTCGTTCCTGAAAAATACCCGGATACTTGCCAAGTATTGGCACATAGTCGCCGTCTGGTCTGGCTTTACTGGTGAGGAAGTTAAACAACTTTAAGAGTGTAGGCTGACGTTGAAATTTATTGATCACCTTGTAGTTACTTAATAAATCCTCGCCAATCTGCCGGCATGTATCCCCTGTCGCTACCGCCAACTTGAACGGCTGAGTATTTGAACTTGATGGCGATTCGATGGCATCAGATAAAATAGCATTGAGCGTCTCCTGATCAACCTCGCGGTCAGTAAATGCCCGAATACTTCTTCGCGAATGTAAGGTCTCTAAAAATTCCATAGTCTTGTCTGTATGTCTGTCATTAATTTCAGGGTGGGATACTTTCACAACTTGACTGAGGCAGTCAAATAACAAACTGAATTAGCAATAATTTAACACACCTTCAAAGCGGCAATCCTGTCACTGTACGTTATTTATACAATTAGAGATTCTTTGGGTATCAACTGCCACATAAGTCGTCTCACTTACAAACAGATTAGATTACATTTTGGTTGGTTACAGACACACTTCAGCACAGTTTTATGACGCCATCTTTCTAAATGTAACATTTCATTCCATTCCCTCGATTAGTGATTGCTTTGTGATACCTTCCCGCTTTCCGATTGCTGACTGAGTATTTACTTGCTCAGCACGGGAAATAGAAAAATATGAACCTAAAAGGAAAATGGGGAAATAAATGATTGAAAAACAACAAAGGTTGAATCCTCTTGCATCAGCAATGAGAGGATTATTACTAACAACCACAGGTTTACTAGCGTTAAACCTTAATGCTGCTGAAGCACAAGAAGGTGAAGAGGCCGATGAAGAGAGTACAATCATCATCACCGGCTCAAGAATTAGACGAGATGGTTTTGATAATGATGAACCAATTGAAATCATTTCAGCTGATGATGCTCGCTTTCAGGGCATGGAATCAGTAGGTGAATTATTACGTGCGGCTACTATCGCCTCCGGTTCACCTCAGGTGACTTCTGCTATCTCATCTGAAGATGTAACTGCTGGTGGTGTTGGTGCAAATACCATCTCGCTGCGTGGTCTGGGTGCTGCTAGAACTCTGGTTCTTGTCAACGGTCGTCGTGCCGGTGCTGCTGGTACTCGAGGTGAGGTTTCATCTTTCGACTTAAACGTCATTCCACTCTCAGCCATTGAACGTGTTGAAATCTTAAAAGACGGTGCTTCGTCTTTATACGGTTCTGATGCAGTTGCTGGTGTTGTGAACCTGATCACTAAATCAACTGATATTGCTACTATCGAAGCCTTCATGTCTGCGCCGTTTGAAAGCGGTGGTGAACAGGCCCGAATTAGTGCTACATGGGGTAAGACCTTTGAAAACGGTAGTTTATTAGTTACAGCTGACTACTCTAAAGACAGTGAATTGGCTCGTGGTGACCGTGATTTCTTCGACTGTAGTGAAGATATGATCTTTGATAAAGACACTGGTGAACGAGCGGATAATATTGACCCACGTACTGGCAAATTTGCCTGTGGTGATGTGACCTGGGGACACAACTGGGTTTATGATTACCAGGATCCTGCGACGACCAATATATTTAGTACAGGTACTATCCTGTTCCAATACGACTACGATGGCGACCTGGGTAACTACATTCCAGCTAACCCATCAGGCCAGCCAGGAAACCTAGTCGCACCTCCAGGTTGGTACGAAGTTGCTTATGACCGTGCGTCAGATGCAGTAACTAACCAGGATCACCCTTTCCAGGACTTACAAACATTACGTCCTGAAGTAACAAAAACAACTGTATTTGTTTCCGGTGATTACGACCTGGACAGCCAAACTAAAGCCTACGGTGAATTATTAATGAACCGCCGCGAAACTATTGTTAATGGTTACCGTCAATACTACACATTCGGTACCTTTGGTAATTCTTGGGACTTCTGGGATGGCTCAGCAGGTGGTAATGCCTTAGATTATGGTTGGGGTGGTGATGTTTTCTTCAGTCCGACACCAATTACTGATCATGCTGGTGGCACTATCACTGTAGACTACACTCGTGCAGTTGCAGGTGTTACAGGTGATATCGGTGACACCAGTTGGTACTACGATATTCACATGCAATCTTCACGCTCTGACGGTGACTACCTGACTAAAATCATCTACGCAGATGTAATCTATGATCAGGAGTTCCTGACTGATTCATGTGTAGGTATTACGCATCAATATTCAAACCAACCTTGTATGGATATCAACTGGTTTGACGAGGAAATGATGCGTGGCAATGTGAGTCAGGAAGTCCGTGACTACCTATTCGGAACGGATTTGGGTAACACAGTCTACAAACAAAATGGCATCGAAGGTGTCTTCGCTGGTGAAGCGTTTGAATTACCTGCTGGTGTAGTTGATATGGCTGTTGGTTTCCATTACCGTACTGACGAAATCAATGACACACCGGGTTTCCATACACGTAATGGTAACTCTTGGGGTTCAACTTCGGCTGGCATCACTGCAGGTAAGAGTACTACCTATGCAGGGTTCTTTGAAGCAATCGTCCCAGTTATCGAAGATGTTGAATTAAAAGTATCTGCGCGTTATACCGATGTTAAAGATATCGGCGATGACACGACCTATAAAGTAGGTTTGACCTGGAATATAGCTGATGATCTGAAATTCCGTGCATCACGTGGTACTTCATTCCGTACTCCGGCATTGTTCGAGTTGTATCTTGCTGACCAAACAAGTTTCACTGGACAGAGAAATCTTGACCCATGTGTAAACTGGGCAGAAGAACTAGCTGCTGGTAGAACGAGCCAGAAAATCGCAGACAACTGTGCTGCAGATGGCATTGCTGGTGATTACATTGGTGGTTCTATCGATGCTACAGTTGTAACCGGTGGTGGCCTGGGTGTTCTAAGACCAGAGACTTCTGTTGCAAAAACAGCTGGTATCGTATGGACGCCTGATTTTGGTAATGACCGTCTATCTATGTCGCTAGACTACTTCGATTTCGTTATCAACGACGAGGTTTCTACTTTATCAGCAGGAAGTATCGTTTATGGTTGCTATAATTCGGACTTCTTCCCGAATGAACCACTTTGTAACCAGTTTGATCGTAACGCAATTGACCAACGCATTGAGACTGTCTCAGCCAGCTTCCTGAACATTAACACTCAGGAAAATGCGGGTTACGACTTAGCGATTAACTACGATATGGAACTTGATTTTGGTACCTTACGTCTGGAATCACGTCACACTTATCAGGTTAAGGATGAAGTGGGTTTATTTGAGGGTACGATCGAAGACCGTAACGGTAATCTGGGTGATCCTAAGTTAACCGCTACGTTCAGTGCACAACTGTCAGTTGATGAGTGGGTATACAACTGGAACGTCAACTACATTGGTAGCGCATCTAACGTACGTGAAGACGGTGGTTCTACTATCGTATATCGTGGTACTGAATATGATGTTATCAACTATGCTGGTGAGCAGTTCTATCATACCCTCTCTGTAACACAGCAGTATGACGACAGTATCATGTGGTCAGCTGGTGTTGCTAACGTGCTCGACACAGCACCTCCAAGCTTAAGTTACCAGCCTAACTGGTTAACTCAAAGTGCCGGTGCACACGGTGGCGGTAACGCTGCCTTCTACAGCCAGTATGATTTCATTGGTCGTAGAGTATTTGCTAACATTGTTTACAACTTCTAATACAGTATTAGCAGATGACATAAAAAGGCCGACTAGTTCGGCCTTTTTTATTGCCAAGGTATTTTCTCACCTCTTACGCTGCCCCTTTAGACATTCATGAAAAAAAATTTCGTAACATTGTTAAGCCATTAACAATCGATGTGAGATATGTATCTGATTCTGGTTGGTCTATAATAGCCACCTTTAAAAATACAGCGTCGAGTATTCCATGCCAAGAATTGTAGTTAACAGAGATAATTTAAATGATCGGAATCTAGAGTTTGAACAGGTCCCTCTTTCAAGCCCGCTATTTTTAAATTCTGTGCCGAAATGCGGTACCCATCTTATTCGTAACATTTTTCGGATGTTTGTTCCGGTAGAACAGCAATACCATGATATGTTTATCCAACTTCCCATGCTGCAGGATCATCTGGCTGCTTTTGATACCAAAACTCCTAAACTGAGTTGGGGACACCTGTTATTTTCCGATGATTCCGCCATGGCAACCCATGGGGTTAATCAAGTTTTGATCGTACGAGATCCTTACAGCTGGGTTCTTGCCCGTGCGCGATTTATGTTATCTAAAAACTTCGATGGTTCTATGGAAAAACTCCGGTCAGGGAAAATCACCATTGAGCAGGTGCTCAGTTTGATGATCTTTGGTATCTATCAGGTTGCTCCTACTATGGAAGAATTTTATACAAATAATGCAATAGCCTGGTTAGGCACAGGTATTAAACTGGTTCACTTTGAGGACCTGGTTAAACACGTTAAAAATATTGATACTCCTGAAGCGGAAACCTATTTTGCTGACCTGTTGAGTGACTGCGGTTTTGATGAATTGCCTTCAGACTGGAAAGAACGCGTCATCATTGGCTCTGATCGTAAACAGAGTGGCACAGCACGAGAGAATCTGGCAGATCTTCGGTTAGAAGTTCCCAATGAACTGCCCGAAATTAACAAACAAATGGTCGACTATGCCGCCCCGGGACTGCGTAAGTTATTAGGCTATGAGTAATAGCGATTGGGGATCTCATCAATGAAGCCGAGAAAAGTATTAATTGTTGGTGGAGGGTCGTCTGGCTGGATGACCGCCGCCTACCTGAATGCCGCCTTGAATCGCCCCGGCAGACAGGTTGCTGAGATCTCTCTGGTTGAATCACCCGACGTGCCGATCATCGGCGTGGGTGAAGCAACCATCCCAAGTATCAATCACATACTTAGTGTTATTGGTGTTGACCTGATTGAATTCATGAAAGCCACAGATGCTACCTTCAAGCAGTCAATTAAATTTAGTAACTGGTTGCATAATCAGGGCGAGTCATACCACCATTCATTTCAGCGCTTCAGAGAGGCACCGATTGATCATACCGGAGCAGATTGGTTTAACAGCGATCGCAGCATTCCGTTTATGGAAACGGTATCGATACAGCCCAAAATATGCGAAATGAATTTGTCTCCGATGATGATGGGGCCCTGGGATTTTGGCGCGCCACTGAAGTACGCATTTCATATGGATGCGACAAAGTTTGCGCATTTCCTACAGCAGCATAGTACCGCTAGGGGTGTATCGCACTACCTCGATCACGTCGATGAAGTATTGGTGAAAGACAACGGCAATATTCAAGCGGTTAAGTGTCAATCAGGACAGGTTCTGGAGGCGGATTTATTTATTGATTGTACTGGCTTTGCAGCTCTTTTGATTGAAAAAGCTATGGGCGTTAAATTCGTTGATGTATCACAGTGGCTACTCTGTGATCAGGCATTAACGATGAAAATTCCTTATGAGCATTACTACCCCGGTACAGTGAAGCCATACACAACTGCAACCGCCCTATCGAGTGGTTGGATATGGGATATCGGATTACAAAATAGACGCGCCGTGGGTTATGTTCACGCCAGTGACTTTATTTCTCGTGATGAGGCTGAAGCAGAATTACGCACCTACGAGGGTGACCATAGCCATGACCTTGATACACGCCTGGTAAAATTCAAGGTAGGGTATCGAGAACGAGCGTGGGTCGGGAATTGTGTCGCGATTGGATTATCGGCAGGATTTATTGAGCCACTAGAATCGACCGGACTGTATCTGAGCGATCTGGCCGCGGTTATGCTCAGAGAATATTTCCCCATGAGCGATGACATGGAGCAGCTGGCATATCGCTACAATCGCATCATCTATAACCGCTTCCATGAGATTCTTGATTTTATCAATTTACATTATTGCCTCACCAAGCGACAAGACAGCGAATTCTGGCGAGAGGTACAAAAATCAGAACGCATCACTGAGCGGTTGAAGGCGAAACTGGAATTCTGGCAGCACAAAGCACCCACTGATACTGACTTTGAAGATCAACACTTTCCTACGACACCGAATTCAGGTGCACAGAGACCGGAAGGCTTCAGTGATATTCGGCAACCAGTCGATACCGGAAATATATTCCCCGCTACCAGTTATGAGGCGATTATGTTCGGTATGGATTTCATGGGTGATGAGATGGCGCAACGCCATGGGAACTCTCGTCATCACACACAGGTGCATCCTAATGTCGCGCGTCGATTGCAAGCTGCGCCATCAAAGTTACCACCGCATGATGTGTGGTTAAAACAAATACTAAATATGCAGCACTATAACTAAAACAGTGAGTGATATAGATGAATTTTGCAGGTGAATACCTACACATTGGAGATATGGAAGTATCTCAACTATCAGCACAGGTGGAAAGTCTTGAGAACCATATGTGGCAAACGCAATTCTCACATACATTGCATGACGCATCTATGGCAGGAATTCATTGCATACCGCTCGTCTGGGATGAGCAACTCCGTCACAATATGCCAACTAAGCTTGCAGCATTGCAACAATTTGCTGAATCAATTAGGCCTGCACTCGTTAAAATCGCAGACTACTATGAGACCTCACCCAAGTGGTCTGAGTATTTTAAAGATAAACAGCGCGGCTACTTTATTAGAGCCAGCATTGAAAAAGTTTGCTCACAAGTGACTATTCCATCTCATAGGGATGATGAATTCTCTATGCAACACGCACATCGAATTTATATTCCTTTGCGCACGAATGATGATGTGTTTTTTGATATTGGCGAGATGACTCTTAACCTGCTGGAAGGCGAGATAGTTGAAATCAATAATCAACTGTCACACAGGATCAGAAATGATGGTGATCAAGATGCTGTGCATTTAATTCTGGATTGGGTAGTTCCTGGAGAGTAGTACCCAGAGAGTAACACCCGGAGACTTACACCAGTAGAGTAGTGTCTAATGATACGCTTCGACCAGCGGCTTATCATTAATACAAAATTGCTGAAGACTATCTTTAACTTCCGGTATCTGACATTGTTTGACGAAATCGTAGAATTGTTGGTCAGGCGTGTCTGAATAGATTGGATGCATATCCCAGATAGGAAAAACTCGCTTGTTCTCATAACCAGTCATGAGTATGTGCAAATCATCATGGCGCTTATCACATTGTAATTTTGCATACAGGGCATCGACGGCCTCTTCTGTCCCCTCGATAAACTGATAGAAATAGTTCCTTTTAATCAGAAGTATCCCAGTGATGTCATTCATAGCATTATTGATGACAGCTTTAGATATGATATCTGCAATCATGTCAGAGTTTAACCCATCACTTTTTCGGCTGACATAAACTAGGAATTTATATTTATTAGTTGAAAACATGCTCATCTGATCCCTCATTACTTCTTAATTATGAGTGTCCAAAATTTCTGAAGTAACGTCTAAACTCCGATAATTCAGATTTCTCTTTATTAAAGCTAGTTGATTATGACCAATTTGTCCATTATTGCGCCAGCTAACAAACTTCAGATACGCTATTCAGTTAGTGACTTAAATCATCAACTTATATGTCTTCAATGCTCGTCTGTTACTCAACTGTTTCTGAGCGATAATTCAATATGCATGGAGCAGAAAACGAAAACTATCGTTGCCTAATCTAGTTTGGTTACAGAGACGTAATCGCTTATCATGAAGAAAAATTGAGGATAATCTTGTGCAATACTTAAAAATATTTGTGGGTTTGTGGCTTGTTTTGAGCTTCGCAACTGTCTCTGCAAGCGAAAAATCAGTGTATTTTATAGCGCCAATTGACGGTGCCAAATTAACATCGCCTATCATAGTTAAATTTGGCCTCAAAGGCATGGGTGTAGCACCCGCGGGCGTGGAAAGACCCAACACCGGACATCATCATTTGCTCATCAACCTAACAGAATTACCTGATATGACCTCATCTCTACCTGCAACCGACAATATCAAGCATTTTGGCGGTGGTCAGACTGAAACAATACTTGATCTTCCCAAAGGTACTCACACGCTTCAATTGTTATTAGGAGACTATGCTCACGTGCCCCACAAGGTGCCTGTAATGTCGAAAAAAATCACGATTACCATTGAGTAATTCCTCACCTAAATCTTGTGCACATAATGAATTATTGATCTAACAAACTTTGCTGGCCGTACATTTTTTGAACAGTCTCGTGATTATGCGTTAATCGTTCAATCAACTTAGGGGAGCACATTTATGATCAAGAACGCTTTATATAGCTGTTATGAATCCTACAAAAACATAATGGATCACAATAGCAATCCTCTCAGGAACATACCGGACCCGATGGCACGATTTTGGATTATGACCGTACTTGCATGGCTATGGTCAATCGCATTCGGCCTATCAATAGGCAGTGTTATTGTGACCGGGCTTAGTATGATCGCACACCTAGCTGTCTTACTCATGGTGTTTATTACCGTGTGTGTTTTTTACGATGCCGAGAAGAATAATTATTCTTGGCTCGTCAGGTTAAAAGCTGAGCGTAACGGAGAGTCAATGCGCCTCGAACTTTAGCGCACCTCTCTCTCCCAGGGACGGGAGCATATTTTTTGTCAGTAACGTTTAACGCGGCTAAACTCGCGTACAGGTCTATAGGCAGCTAACTCATCTAACGCCTCGCTCATCAACAACTCCTTGGTGACAGATTTACCCACGAGTGCCGCCAAACTTACTCCGCTGTGCATGATTGCTATGTAAATATCTGGTCGCTCAGGGTTGACTCCCAACACCGGGTGACCATCCAGTGGCAATGGACGCCAGCCGATGTATACATCTTCTACTTCAGCTTGAGCCAAGGCCGGATAGTACTCTGTCGCAGTCTGTAGAATACGATTGCCATGCGCAGTTGCCAGAGCCTTGGTTGGGAAGTCATTCGGTCGAGCTTGTAGTCGCGTTTCATGTGCTTCACCCTCAGGAGGTCCATCCTGCTCACCTAACACCACTCTGCCGTCACTGCGCTGATGTAAATGCACTCCCGGCGCGGCAATAATTCTGTTAACAATGGGTTTAATAAGTGGTTTAGTTATGACTATGATGCCCGGTGTGCTTCTCTGGGGAATGAAAACATCGCTAAATATTTTACTGGCATCTGGTGCAGCCCCAGTCGCAAGCACAATCTTATCTGAGGCAATTCGACCCATACTAGTCTCTACAGCGACTAGTTGTTGTTTTTTAAATACTGGCTGCAATGCTTTACAGGGCGAGATGACTTTAGCACCACGCGCTTGAGCATATTGCAGCATCGTATGTGTAGCTTGGACCGGGTCCAGTGCACCATCATTGGGTGAGTAAGCGGTGAGTGTCGGATTATTTACGACAAGATGCGGCTCTAATTGCTTAACCTCATCAGACGTTATCATTCTGGCGGGTTCACCCCATAATTGCTGCTCTTTAATTTGATCAATCAACTTTGTATTACGCGCTTGATTACCAAACCACTCCAGCGAGCCCTGCCATGTAATAGGTATGGCTAACTCATTCTGAACTTCTTTCCATACCTGAAGCCCTACTTGATTTAAATAATGATAGCTTTGCGGTTGCTTGGCCCAAGTGGCATTCAACCAGGCAAAAGTGCCCCGACTTGCATGTGTCGCAGGACCCGATTGATCAAGGATCGTGACTTTTGCTCCTGCACGACTGAGATAATAAGCACAAGCAGCACCAATAATTCCCGCACCAATGACCGTCACCTTTGGTTGATTCCTTGCGAATCTCATCGGAGAGAGGGCTGTCGCTGACAACGCGGCCATGATTTTTAGTGCTGTGCGCCTATCCATACTGCTTGCTTATTGCTAGTTATTAGTTGCTAATTATTAGTCGAGAGTATCATGTATTAAGCATGCTCAATTGTGTCAATGAAAGCAAATGTTCTCTGAGAATCAAAAAAGCCGATTGAGGTAATCAACCGGCTTTTATCCTAAGACATCGCTACGCCATTGTCTGGCGCTAAGACATATCAGAAGGTTGCGTTGTAACGGAAGCCAAATTCACTGGCATCGTTGTTAAGTATGACCAGAATGTAATCACCAGTATTCAAACGCGCATCCTCATAACGCTCGTCAGTGATATTACGACCATAAAATGACACGCTCCAGTCGGCATTCGGTGGCTCATAAGTCATATTAAAGTTCACTGTAGTTCTGTCACTAATCTGTGTCAGCCGCAGTGGATCTGAGCTAGGTTCACCATACATACCATCGCGATATGATAGATCAACCCGTGTGGTCAGTAATGCCCCACCATCTAGCTCTGCCGTGTAAGATGGACTAATGGCTGCGGTCACTTCTGGTGTTAAAGGCGCGACCGGTTTGACACCATTTTGCTCATCAACATCAACATCTATCAGACCAACACTAGCATGCAAGCGGAAGCTTTCTGTTGGTGAATAGGTGCTTTCCAGTTCAACACCACGGGATGTCTGCTCAACGATGAGGTTGTTAGTATCAAATCCTGAATCGGTCACGACACTGACCTGATATGGCAAGTCATCATACATAGTATTAAACAATGCCACGCTCATGACTAACTCATCCGACAATCGTCCTTTGAAACCTGTCTCATAGTTAATCGCGCCAATGTTGTCACCTGCCTTGAAACCATTATTGGCTCGTACAGCCGCAGCAGCATCAGGGTTGCCAAAGCCACCCTCACCAAAGAACTGACCGATCAAAAAGTAAGGTCTGGCCGGGTACTGCCCAGACTGATAACCGGTCTGAATGGTTGCATACCAGTTTAGCCCACTCTCAAAAGTGTAGTTACTGGCCACTTCCCAGGATAACTCGTCCCAATCTCGACTGTCGTAAATGGTACCGATTGGATCAAACACGTTAGTTGAGGCATCTTTCTCATCTTCGGTATAGCGTAAGCCACCGGTTATACGGAGGTCCTCAGACACGTCATATCCGACGTTGATGTACATCGCAAAGCTGGTGGTTTCCTGATCCAAATCCAGTCGTGTTGGACCACCATCGAAACTAGCTTCTGATGGATCCTGACGATTTTTACCTTCCTCATTAAACCAGTAAATACCGGAAACAAAATCGACCTGATCGTACTGAGCTGTCAGTTGTAACTCGATTGAGGTTTGATCAGCTGAGCCTCGCTCTGGATAGTGATCAAGTCTGACCACGGTACCATCATCATCCAAACCTGCCTTATATTTCGACGAGCGATTGCTGGCGATGAATTTCAGACCATAGGTATCGCTGATATCATAATCTGCAGTTATTGAAATGCCACGGGCTTTATTCCAGACTCCTGCTGACTCAATCGTACCAGTCGCGTTATCGAACCTGTCAGCAGCAACATCGCTGTTACGCAAACCTCGAGCAGCATATAGACGTCCGTTAGGAATCTCATCAATCAAGGTGGTATAGGGGCGCAAACCACCACGGCCGTCATTGGCATCAGCAGTGAACACCAATCTAAAATCGTCACCGTTGTCATATTTTAATGACACACGACCATTAAATTCCTGCGTTTCACCGACATCATACTCTGCGAGTGGCAAATTATAGAATTCACCAAGGCCATCTCTGCGATCAAAACCAATACTGAAGTTAAATGCCAAATTATCGCTAATACCTTGATTAGTAAAGACATTGGTTCTCAAACGTCCACGTGTTCCCACTTCAGCGGTCACCTTAGTTACGGCATCCTGATCAGGCTGCTTGGTGATAATGTTAATCGCACCACCAATGGAGTTACGACCATAGAGTGTGCCCTGTGGTCCTCTGAGTACCTCGATTCGGTCAATATTTTGCAAGTTCCAGTTCTGTCCAACCTGTCGCCCCAGATAGACACCATCGACGTATACACTCACGCCTGGATCCGTAGTGATCAGATGGTCTTGTAATCCAATACCACGAATAAAGGGGTTGGCCGATGATGTATGTCCGGCAGAAAATCCGGTGATATTCAGATTTGGTACAAATTTGCCAACATCGGTTATGCTCACTATTCCTTGCTCATCAATTTCGTCACCAGAAAAGGCACTGATCGCAATTGGCACCTCATAGATTGCCTGTTCACGCTTGGTTGCTGTGACCGTTATCACTGACGAATCATTTGCTTTAGTGGCCTCCTCTTCCTCGGCCTCTTCAGCTATGAGTGGTAATGAGATGGTGCTAATGGCTGCAGCAAGAGCCATTGCTAGTTGTGTTCTTTGAAATAGGTTTGTTGATTTATGATTTGCTTGTGCCATAGAAACTCCTCAGGTCCAGATCATTAGTTATTGTTTATTAATATGTAATTTATTATTAGCGCTAGAACTGAAACCAACCGAACAAGCTTTCGGTTGTCATCAACAAATTGGCTCATGGGTACCACTTGAGAGTGGAAATATAATTAGAGTGAATTTGTATAAACAATATACGAGAATTGTGCAAAAACTGAGCAAAAAATTATCAATTTTTGACAATTTTACACTTTGGAACAATTAATAGCGGCTGATGAGTGGCAATGACTGAACTTATCGTTATTAGCACCCGGCTTATGCCGTGTATAATCGTTCAGAATCGACACACATAGCCATATCTACCTTATTAAAATCATGAAATGTCATAACTGCAGTAACGAATTCCCTGAGCAAGCCCAATATTGCCCATGCTGCGGACAAAGCAGGAAAGATTTTAATCGTCCCTTCAAACAACTGATTTCAGAATCGCTCTATGAACTGCTGGATATTGATGGCAGATTAACGACCACATTGAAGACATTGTTATTTCAACCCGGCAACTTAACCACAAATTATCGTGCTGGTAAGCGAGTCAGTTTCACACCACCGCTGCGGATGTATCTCATAACATCCCTGTTGCTGTTTTTCATTATGTCTATGATAAAGACCGACTATTCAGAGGGTAAAGAACTCATTTCTTTTTTAATTTTACCCAGTGGAGTACTCGAGCAGATTCCGAAAATTATTTTCGTGCTACTGCCATTTTATGCGTCAGTTTTGCAGATGACACAACCAAGCTCCCGATATATTTTTAACTTGGTTTTTGCAGTACATATTCATACGTTTTGGTATTTGTTATTTATTTTCTTTCTGCTACTGCAATCCTTTAGTAACTATCTACCCGATATTGGCTATGTAGGGCTCGTGGTACTGGTGTATTTTCTGATTTATCAGCTGATTGCCATTAAACGCTTTTATCAGGTGAGTTGGATTAAAAGTTTTCTGATCAATCTATTTACTCTGGGAATATATCTCGCAGCCATCAGCCTCGGTTTGGAAATAGTCACCGAAATACTAAAAACATTTTAATCCGTGCTGTGAAAAATACTGCTCATCTAAACAATTGCCTTAGAGTGTGTTAATTTTATAAACGACCGCCAGTCGCACACTCCGTAAAACCAGTTTTGTATTTAATGTCATAAGGATCAATTGGATGAATAAGGTTTTTGTTTTGGCATCTGTGCTAGTTGCCTTAATAACAGCGACTTCTTGCTCGCAACAAGAAACAACTAACCATATCGAGCAGCCTAAAACACAACTCGAGGTGAAGGATGGCTGGTTTTATATCAATGGTGTTAAGACATTCATTAATGCGCTTGGTTATGAAATTTCTGCACGTCCTGGCCAACATCCCTACGAAAACAGAGAATACTCCCCCGAACGCGTTAGCAATGATTTAAAAGTTATCAAACAGGCTGGATTTAATGCAGTCCGAACTTGGGCAGAGTTATCGGAAGAAGAATTACAGGAAGTGCAAAAATCTGGATTGAAAATAATCCTGGGGATTGCGGTCAATCCAAAGGATGATTTCTCTGATCCTGAAATTGTGGCCAAGAATCTAGCCTCAGTGAGACGGGTATTAAGCTACTCGAAGGACTATGACTGCGTGATCGGCTATCTGGTCATGAATGAACCGATGCCCTTGCACATCAAAAAAGTCGGTGCGCAGGCAACGGTCGATTTGTGGACACAAATGCGTGACATCATTCATCAGGAGCACCCAGGTATTCCTGTCACCATCAGCGGTAATTCAGCGATTACCGAGTTCGTCAATATGAATCTGTTTGATGTCTACGCCTACAATGCCTACGACTATGACGGCTTTAACTACTCGCATGGTTACACCAACGCAGCGAAGATCCTGCCTGAAATGAATGGTCAGGGAAAACCGCTCTTCATTACGGAATTTGGCTATTCGGTGTCTCGTGATGAGGGCGAAGACCGATATGGCGGTAATACCTTGATTGAACAGATGACTATGCTGCCATGGTACTACCGGCAATTACTGGATGCCGGAGCCTCAGGTGCAAGTCCATTTTATTATGCTGACGGCTGGTGGAAAGGCCCACCCGGTACCTCACCTGCCGATCATGATGACACGCCAGAGGAATGGTTCGGGTTTTGGGGTTATCAAGATGGTGATGATACTATTGGCTACCCACGCCCGGTATGGCATGCACTCACACAGTACAACAAGGCCATAATAAGCTCACCTAAAAACCAAACGTTCTACAAAAATGAAGTGCCGATAGATATCTTCTTACAGCCGGATGTCAGCAGCATGCGAGTCATTTACAAAGACAGGGTTATCTACAGCAAAGATAATATCGCTGAGAGTCATCTGGCTGACACAATTTCATTTGCCGGTCAGGGTTTAACTGATCGTGAGCTTATCTTTGAGTTTTATGACAAAAATAATGCTTTGCTTAAACTTGAGGGCATCGTGATTCTGACTGATGAAAATGATATCGAGTGGCCGACTGTCACGTTTGCATCAGAAATGACTGATCTGAATGACAACCCCACGATCACAACACAATTAGCGCTCACCAACAACGGTATATTCACGTTATCTGATGAGGTGAGATACCTTTATGCGGTACATATTGGTTGGTCTCGAGGAGAACAAAAACGTTGGGCAATTGATCCGAATATGGCAACACAAACCCTGACCGATACCTATGAGATTCCTGAGCAAAGTCCAGTATTAGGGCTCTATGTCGGTACTGAAATACGCTATGGAAAATTTGTTAAGACCATTCACGATGAACAACTAATTTATCGCGGAGATTGGGCCGACCCTATTCGTGTTAAATAACCATCGCTCGGCACTGGCAACAGATGACATTAATGTTCGAATGTAATCTGGTCACTGTTAGAGACTATTCCCCAATTGAAATCATCATTGTGCTCGATAGCACTCTGGATGAGCTCTAAATGAAGTGAGTTGGGCTGATCGCTGGCGACAATTTTTGATGTTGCGCCATGCTCAACCAAACCTTGGGCATAGTCTTTGATGGTTGATTGTAAAAAGATTAAGGCCGGTAAGCGACTCCATGCCAATGCCTCTCGATAGTCAGCCGTTAGACTGACGGCCTGCTGCTCAGTCTGCTGCTCAGAAATCGCAAGTACAACCAAACTGATATTAGAGTTTGTTTTAAGCATGGTTTCCGCTTGTTTAGGGGTGCTGGCGTAATTCACTCTATACCAAGCATTACTTAGGAGCGTCTTTAGTTTATCAGGGACAATATCTACATCACCGACAATTAAAACACCAGCCCCAGAATTAGTGACTGTCGGCATGCTATTTAATAACTCACTGGAGTTATCAACATCACTGTCATACCCCTGTGCAATGTGGCTGATAAACACATGGCCAATGACTTTAATCGCCTCTTCGACCGAAGTCTCACCGGAGATAATTCGACGTGAAGTTGTCATTGATAAATTACTATAGTTATCGTTAACACAGGTGATTAGTTTCGTCACATCGGAGACTTCCTGATGTATAAGCGTGCGCATTTTAGTGTTTATTTCGATAATTTCTGTGATTGGTATGCGCCCCTTGTAACCACTTTGATAACACTTTTCGCAACCGTTGGCATGATAGGGTGGTCTGACATGGGTAATCTTTTCGAAAATGGCATCCAGTCCGGACAGATTACCTTCATTAGGTAATTTACAATGGTCACAAAGCTTGCGAAACAGTCTTTGAGAGATAATACCGTTTAATGCCTCAGCCATGATTGATGATTGAATATTGAGATCTTGTAATCTGGGGATCGCAGTGATGGCATCATTGGTGTGTAGCGTTGATAACACGAGATGACCTGTTAATGCAGCCTGCATTGCGGTGGTGGCTGTTTCTTGGTCTCTGATTTCACCGACTAAGACAATGTCCGGATCTTGCCGCAGAACCGAGCGTAAGGCACCAGCAAACGTCAGACCGGTTTTTGGATTGACATCGGTTTGAGCTAAGCCCGGCATTTTATACTCCACCGGCTCTTCGACTGTTGCTATGGATACAGACTCTTTATTTAGTTCACTGAGTGCTGCATACAAGGTCGTACTTTTACCAGAGCCTGTTGGACCGCACACCAATACCACTCCGGATGGATAAGTCAGTAAACGTCGCAGTGTTTGCACGTCTTTAAGCGATAAACCGATGGTATTTAAACTGTAGTCTTTTAATTGATGGAGCAATCGAATGACCAGTTTTTCTTTGCGCCCAGCCACCGGCAACACGGATAAACGGACATCTATTAATTGCCCTTTATATTCCACCGCCATGCGGCCATCTTGTGGGATGAATGTGGTGGTCGAGTCCATGCCTGATTGATTTTTTACATAGCGGATAACGGATTTGGATACGGACTCTGGAAGAATGGCGATACGTCTGAGCACACCATCGGTACGAACCCGCACGGCTGAACCATCGATAAACGGTTGGATGTGAATATCAGAGGCATTCAGGTCAATAGCCTGAATGAATATTTTCTGTGCTAATTCTGGTATGCCATTAGCCTGCTCATCACCTGCTTTGTCCAAATTAAGGGCATCAACAACCTCATCACCGTCTATCGATTCATAGTACTTGGATATCGCCAGCTCAATGTCATCAGGTGGTGCTATCAAAAGTTGAAAGTGCTGATTAAAGACAAAGCCAAGGTGGCTGATTAATTCTTCGTCGAAGGGATTGGCAATCGCCACTTGGACAAAACCTTTGCCATCTTTGGCAATCGGAATGGCAAAATGCTCGATCGCTTTTTTTGATGACAGTAATTGTACTATATCTCTGGGCACATCATTAATTTCACTGCATACGTCGAGGATCATTAACTCAGCAATGTTATTCGCAATGGTTTGCTTGTCTGTGCTTAACTTTCTCTGCAACAGATCCCACAACGCTTTGAGATCGTTAATGGATGATGGATAAATCACATCGACATGCGGTGCATACCGACCATAGTAGGCCTTATAAAGATGCTTCAGTGGATCTGAACGCTGTGTGTTTAACGAGTCATGCATGAAAAAGTTTTGGTTTCCTGAGCTTGGGTGATAAGTTCGAGTGCTTAATTACCGCGACAACTGTGCGGTAAATGTTTATCTGCGACTCTCGGGGAATTTGGCGAAGCATTAGTGCAGCGCCAATGAAGTTGGCCACCTGATTTTGCTTCAGCTACTAAAACTAGTGTAAAAATATATTCGCCGTCATAGCCATAATCTGTCAGGTCCATCACGATTGATAGCTGGCCTACCTTCGCCTTATCAATGCTCGGCTGGCCAACAACACCGGGATTCCACCTTACCTGGCTAATTAAATGAATTCCTGGATATTGCGTTATGCCCGCTTGCGCTGCATCCTGAGGCATTTGGCTGGTTGATTCGTAGTATTCTTCAACGCGGATTCTTTGTTCCTCGGCGAATACCAATGCCTCGGACACTACTGCACGTACACGGTAATTTTGGTACATGGGTAATGCAATCGCTACTAACACCGCAACAATCACTACTGTGACCATCACTTCGATTAATGTGAAACCTTTTTGTTTAGTAAACACTCTATACCTCCACGAAAAATACTTATTAAAGGATAGGACAACTTGTTGTTTATTCAACTCCATGACTAACCGAAGACATACCTTTTGTAACAATCAAAGGTTGGATAACTATGCATATATTCGGTAGATTGTGTGTGTGAGTGACTCTTTTATAAAACACCCTCGAGCCCGAATTAGATCTAACAATCTAAATCGCCGACAATTTATTGCCAAGTCATTATTAACTTCAACGGCCCTATCTCTATATGGCTGTGGCGGTTCATCACAGGTTAATCCCGAGCCTCCTCCGCCACCACCAACGACAACTGATCGTCCGGGTCAGGTACTCACCACAGGCAATGGTGTTCAGAGTATTGTCATTATTGGTGCTGGGATGGCCGGTTTGGTAGCCGCTTATGAGTTATCACAAGTCGGTCATGAGGTGACTATTTTAGAAGCCCGAGACCGGGTCGGTGGACGAGTGAATACACTTTTTTCACCATTTGCGGAGGGACAATTTACTGAATCTGGAGCATCGCGGATCCCCTCAAATCATCAATACACACTCGATTATGCCGAGCATTTTGGTCTGTCACTTGAGCCGTTTTATTCAACTTCTGGTGATTATTTTGACTTAGTGGGCAATCAGGTTCAGAGAATTAATGCTGCCGAGTATATTAGTCAACCACCCTGGCCTGGCTCTGTGAATCGTAATGCCTACCAAAAAATTGTTGGAGGTATGTCTGGCTTACCTAACGCAATGCGTGATGTGATGTTATCCAAGATTGAATTCTCAGTGGCTGCTACTTTAATTCAGCAAGACGATAACGGCGTAACGGTCACAACGGCTGATGATGAGATATATGTTGCTGATCGGGTATTATGCACAGTGCCTGTTCCGGTACTTAACAAAATCGAATTCCAACCAGCCTTGTCCAGTGACAAACAAGTGGCGAGCAATGGTGGGTATAACTACGTTGAATCTTCGCGTTTATACACCCAATTTTCTGAGCGCTTCTGGCAATTCGACAACCTCAATGGTTGGGGAAATACGGAATTTGAGGAGGTATGGCAACCCACCTGGAATCAAACCGGTAATGGCGGGATTATACAAAGCTATTTCAGAGAATTAGCAGCAGAAGTATTTGATTCCATGACACCGCAAGAGCAAGTGGCATCAGTGCATAACCGCTGGCGAACTGTTATGCCTGATTTGGATGACTATATCGTCAACAATTATGTTTTTGCCTGGAGTAAGCAGGAGTGGACAGGCGCTGCCTATGCGTCGCCGACAGACAGTCAGGAATCGAATCTTAAGGCATCACTGAGTGAGCCTGAAGGGCGGATCCATTTTGCCGGCGAACATGCTTCAAACTACGAGGGCTGGATTCAGGGTGCACTTGAATCGGGTATTCGGGCAGCCAAAGAAATAAACCAAAGTAGTTGAGCCCAGTTGCTCAACGATCTGCGTCATAGATTAGTTGATCATTATTGATCGTTTGCAGTACTTTGATATTTTTCAGCTCCCGATGCTCAATCGTAAGCGGATCGCGGTCTAAGATGACGAAATCTGCCTGCTTACCAACCTCTAAGGATCCTTTAATTTTCTCTTCATAGTGTTGATAGGCGGGCCATATGGTCATGGCTTTGAGTGCCTGCATGGGTGTAACACGATGCTCTTCACCAAGTACCTGATCTGTTCTGGTCGTGCGATTAACAACACTATCCAGCAGACGCATTGAGTTTGGAAATGTCACAGGCGCGTCGGAGTGAACACTGAATTTTATGTTTTCCCTCAACATCCAGCCCGTAGGTGAAATATTATTAGCTCGCTCTGGACCAGCAACCGAATCTCGATGCCAATCTCCCCAGTAAAAAGTATGCATCGGATACAGTGCCGGAAAAATACCGAGTGCCTTTAGTTGCGCAACCTGATCCTCTCGAGTGAACTGGCCATGGATCATCACTGTGCGATGGTCACCAAGCGCCCTTTCTTCCGCTATTTTGCCAACGAGCTGCAATAACTGATCAACCGCTGCATCGCCGTTGGTGTGTACCATGATTTGCCAGTTATTTTGGTAAGCCAGTTGCAACAGGTCGTAGGCCTCCTTATCTTCAAATGCCGGATATCCGGCATAGTCAGCTGGCTGACCAGCTGGCGGGACCAGATAAGGTTCGGTGAACCAGGCAGTCTTACCCTGAGGCGAGCCATCAAAGGTGAGCTTTACACCACCAATTCGAAAACCATTTTGATACTCACTGGACATCAGATCGCTGCGCAATATGGCATGGTCACTCAGAACCTTAAAGTCTGGGTATGAGATAATATCGATACTAAAACCAACCTCGGCCGCAATTTGCGGTAGGCTTTGTAATGTTGCCAGATCAGATTTTCCTTCCTGAACGGTGGTAAAACCATTAGAAACATAACTATGTTCTCCTGCCTGATACGATTTCACCATATCTTCAGCACTAAACTGTGGCAGTAATTTAAAGAACAACATGAAATGGGCATTTTCCTGCATCACGCCACTCGGTGTTTTACCGTCGGCCTCGCGCTCAATCACGCCGCCGGGAGGGTCGACGGACTCAGATGTAATCCCCATCAGTTCGAGCGCTTTTGAGTTATAGGCTCCCAGATGACCTGATTGATGCATAACAACGACCGGCAATTCGGTACTCACGACATCAAGTTCTTGTCGCGTTGGATGGCGCTGCTCTTTTAGCTGTGAATCATCATAATTAAAACCAATAATCACGCCATAGTCTTTGGCAATTGATGAGTTTTGGTGAAATTCTTTCAGTACTCGCTGTAAATCCTCGATGCTATTCACCGGGCCATCAGGTGCTGGTAACAGGTTAGCAACAATGGATTGCACACCGACGCCGGCGAAATGACTATGCGCATCAATAAAGCCTGGCACTAACGTCTTATCAGCCAGATCGACCACCTCAGTTTCGGGGCCCTTGAGCTTTTGAATTGCCTCTTTAGTACCGACTGCCTGAATTAAGCCATTTTTTGTCGCCAGAGCAGCCGCAAGCGGATTACTATTATCCATCGTGATGATCGTGCCGTTTTGATAGATTTTATCGGCGTAGTCAATGGGCTCATCGCTACAAGATATTAAGAAAAAAGCTATTGTGATAATGGAGACTACTGTTTTCATTGGCTAACCTCCTGAGGCATTATGCAATTAGTGTTTAATACATCGCATAAGACTATACCACAGACATCAACATTCAAATATTGATTAGCCGCCAGTAGTTATTGTTCGGTTTTTATCCGAATTATTCAGGCTTTTGTGCAACCAGATAGAGTTCGCCTTTTTTATAATCCCAACGCTCAACAATCTTAAATCCACAGGCTGTGTGAAGGTTCACTAATTCGATAGAGGAGAACGCATTAACCGCGGGTGCCTTACCAAAAAACTGCATAATGGGAATAGCCATGCGGATCAGTGGGTTCATCTCTTTTAGACAACCGGAGCCCGATATAAATACACCACCGGGTTTTAAGCCTTTGAATATTTTTTTGAGCGTTACTTCGTTGTCAAATGTAAGATGGAGGATACTGTGTCCCATGATGGCATCGAACTGGTCGTTACCAAAATCGATATCTTCAACAGCGGCAATTTTAAATTCAACATTATCAGCATTGCCCTGCGCCGCTTGTTTACTTTTTGCAATCTTAATCATCTCGGGTGAAAAGTCATAAGCAATGATGTGTTCCACATCACCTGCGTGTTTCAATGCTGTTGTTCCGGTACCGCAACCAAACTCCATGACCTGATGATCAGGCTTGAGATATTTGCGACTGATCGCTAATTTTTGTTCATAGATAGATTCATCAGGAACTGGCTTTGCGGAATATTTGCTTGAAACTCCATCCCAAAATTGTGCATCCGTTTTCAAATGACTGACTCCGATATACTTTAGTTATCAATGAATATTGGGATGATGTTGAATTAAATAAAGACTAGAGTAAGGATGTTTGTAACAGTATCTTTCTATAAGACTGATTAACGAGAGCTATGTCGTTAAGGGCGCAGGTAAATAACCTATTTGATGACCACTTCTGCCTGCTCACGAAATGTTTCTAAATCAGCACAACCTGTCAGGAACATGGCCAGTTCCAGTTGTTTTTTCGTATCAGACACCAATGTTGCCACAGCATCAATTGCATCATCCATTTCTTTATCCAGAGCAGCGAGTAGAAACGGTTGTGCCATGGCGCACATATCAGCACCAAGCCAGAGCGCTCTGGCACAGTCCAGACCATGCCGAATACCCCCTGAAGCAACAACATTCAATGTTGGTAGTTCATGTCTGCATTGCCTAAGTTCTATGAGGGTGTCAACGGTTCTGACTCCCCACTCCAAGTAGCAGTTGAGTGGATTATCCTCATATTGGTGACGTAGTGCTTCAATACGAGTCCAATTAGTACCTCCAATACCCGCTGTTTCTACTGTACGGATCCCCAGATCATACAAGCGCTTGATAACGCTGACTGACAGTCCGGCACCGACTTCTTTTACGATGATCGGAATGTCTAACTGCTCAACCAGAGACTCAAGCGAATCACTCACGCCGCGCCAGTTGGTATTACCCTCTGGTTGCATCGCCTCTTGTAATGGATTCAAATGGATCATCAGGGCGTTGGCTTCAACATCATCGACAGCACGCCTAGCCAGATCAAGCCCTTTTTGTCCGATAATCTGCGCTCCACCCAAGTTACCGATGATGAAGGCGTTAGGTCCTAATTGTCGTAACCTTTTTTGGCTTGTATCGGATTCGATACTGGCGCGCTGCGAGCCCAGAGCGAACGGGATTTTTACCTTCTCTGCCGCTTGAACAAGCGCCTCGTTCATTGCATCACCACGCCCCGTGCCCCCTGACATGGCACCGATCATACAGGGTATTGAGAACTCTGCGCCCCACATTTCACAGCAGCTATTGATCGTATCTAATGATAATTCCGGCAGTGCATTGTGGACAAAATTTACCCGGTCATAATCTGAGCTTGTTTGCGATTGTGACCGGTCATCAGCGGCCAAATCAAGATGTTGATTCTTGCGATTAACGATCATTTGCATAACGTTTTACCGGTTTAAGATAATCGATGAATATCATGTGCGGTATGGTCAACATGAACAACGCGATTATGGTTGATTGAAATAGTGCATCACTCAGTACGATATTTTCGCTGAAGAGGTACAGTATTGCTACCAGTACCAGACCCAAAAGCGTTAGTAAAATCGTCAAATGAGTGGTGTAGCGAGACTGTTTAAGCACTGGGTAGATGTTTCGAAAATGCCGCATTGAATGTATTAAGCAAAAGTAAATACAGAAACTCCATAGTGGCTCTAGCACCACAGAGAGCGCAATGATGGCAGCGATTTCTAGCACAAACGGCAATTTTTCCTGACTCTGAACCAGAGTATGCAGCACGGCAATGGACCAGACAACGACCGACCACTGCATGAACATCACCACATGGGCAGTCTGCTCTGCGCCAATAAGTATGGCGATAAGACGAGATATCTCTGTTGGGTGCGCAATACTCATGAAAATCAACAGGGTCGCACCATGGGCGATTGCGGCTAACTTTGCTGTGCTGGAGTGATTAAAGAAACGTGCATCTCCAGAGCCAAAGTGGAACACGGTCATAACCAGAAATACCACCAACATGGCCGTGGGTGCCAGCATCCAAAGCAGATAGCCGATAATGGCAGCTCCAATATAGGCCAGAAAAAATGCCAGTCGTTGCATGGTTGCCTGATACCGAGAAACAGCCAGTGCTCCGTCAGCGGCACCATGTGGCATGCCAGCAATGAGAATTAAACTTATCGGAATCAAGGTGCTGAGGATCATTGTGTCATCCTCTTACCAAGCAAGGTCTGGTGCAGAAAAGGTTGTTTCGGTAGCCTGAGAATTAATCGAATCTTATCCCACAAAGGTGACCTACCCAGCATAAATGTTGCAAATTGATCACCATCGAGCACCTGCGCCATTTTATTAAATACTGCCGGGGCAATATCGGGATAGTTTCTCAAAACTCGCAGCAGGATGTCATCCATCCAACGCTCAACTTGGGTATGTGATTTGGCTATCTTTTGCGGATTGCCTAAATTGATGCGATACACTTGATCATGAATTTGGCTAAAGGCATAGCCGCTTGAGGTTCGCAATGCCCCCGCACGTAGCCCAACAGCGGTTCCAAATGAGTCATGAGGTTTATCATAAGTCAGGGGGATCACACCCTGCTCAGTGTTATATACCTCATAGTCAGCTAGTGAGTAATTCTTCAATAAAAACTCAGTGATATGTGCTTTGTACCAATCAGCATCGTGAGTTTCTGTTGAGTACACCGTTGATTCTACTAATGCCTCTGTTTCTGAGAACGGTAATACATACATAAAATGCATGCCCGCACTCTGATCAACACTAAAATTCATCAGCTCAACGGAGTTTGGATTAAAGGTTGGTGTTTCAACTCTGACATACTGTCCGAGAAAGTGCTGCATCAGGTAATCGCCATTGGCAATATTGGCTCTCGAGTCGAAGCATTGCTTTACACCTATTATTGCACCACTGTGCAATCTAAGCTGCGTAATATCACCCATGCACTCTTGATTCTCGACGCAATCACGGATGAGCGTAAATCGCTCGGAGCTCTGGTAGTGGTTTAAAAGATGTTGCTCATAATCAGAGGCGGAAATCAGTCGATACCAGTGAGCACGGGGGGTATGTGTGGTTCGGATCTGTGCGTTATTGATGGTCCAGCGATTAAATGAATGACTGGCGAGTGAGCGGGGTAGCTTGATGCTGTCACGACCATCGTCAAAGAAGCCAAATATGTGATCTTCTCGCTGGTTTGATGGGTCAATCAAACAGACGCTTTTGCGCGTTTCACTGATATATCGGTAGGCTAAAAGCCGGCCGGCAAGTCCACCTCCAACAATCGCTATTTCAGCATCTTTGGCGTTTGGTATTGTTTGCATGGTGCATCAAAGGTGGCTCAGCCCATTGGCACCGGGTAAGTCTCGAAGATGGGTATGTAAATCGACCTTGTGAGATGGCTCATTTCTGATCCACTCGTTGACTGAGAACAGGGCTTTCATGGTTGGTGAGATCTTTTCAAATGATGAAACCACCGTGCGGCCATTAAACCAGTCAGTGTTGTTTTCACGCAGTTTAATGCCAATTTGGCGATACACCATGGCTGTGACAGCAATCGCTTTCTGCGACTGCGGCGATAAGAAATATAAGCCCTCTAAGCCTGATTGATAGTAGCCATCGGCAATATCCAATATGCGATTGATTTCCTCTGCTATAAGCCTGGCATGGTCAGATTCTGGATCCTCGGATGCCATACAGATTTGCTCAGTGGTTAACGCAACCGGAATATAGCGCCGGCCGGACTCGGCATCTTCTAGTACATCACGACAGATGTTGGTAAGTTGCATAGCCACGCCAAGATCGATGGCAAAAGGCAAAGCTTTAGCATCAGCCACACCAAGAAAAGGTGACATCATCAGACCCACTGTTCCTGCAACAAAATAGCCATAGCGAATGAGTTCCTCATCGTTTGTCAGATTGACTAAACCCTGATCAGAAATGAGGCCCTCAAGTAAATTTAAGGCATAAATTTTGGCAGCCTGCTTATCCTCGTACAACGATAAGTAATTCAATAATCTTCTGTCTTGAATTTTTTCATTGCCATTGAGCTGTTTTCTAAGTGACTGTAAGCGTGGTAAACCACCGGCGATGTCACCATCAGCTACGTCGTCTAAATAACGACAAAATGAATACAGACGTGTGGCATTCTCGGCCGCTTGTTCACCCAAAAAGAATCGCGCCCAGTAAAATGAACGTCCATGATTACGCAATACTTCATTAGAGGTAATACAGTCTGTAGCCTTCTCCAGAATGATGTTGTGAGCATTCATATCAAGCTACCTCTCTTAATTTTATTATTTTTTCACGTATGATATTTTCGACTACCTTTGCTGAACTCAGCACACCCGGTACACCCGCTCCGGGGTGGGTCCCTGCGCCGACAAAGTACAGGTTGTCGATATGCGGATCTTGGTTGTGGTATCTGAACCAGGCCGACTGTCTGAAAATGGGGGCAATCGAGAATCCCGCACCATGGGTCGAGCGATAGTCCTGTTTAAACTCTTGTGGAGTCATGTAAAAGTCAGCGGTTATTGTTTGCTCCAATTCAGGCATTATGGTGTCACTGAGTGCCTTGACAATTTGGTCTCTCAATAATGGACCATCACGCTCCCAGTCGATATTGGTGGCCTGAAGATTAGGCACTGGGCAAAGAACATAAAAACTGTCACAACCCTCTGGAGCAAAACTTGGATCCGTGGCTGTTGGACGATGCAAATACAGCGAGAAATCCTCACTGAGTTGATCTGCGGTAAAGATGTCATGGAGTAATTCTTTAAACCGCTCGCTCAGCCAAATGGTGTGGTGTGCGATATCGGGATATTGTTTCGTGGTACCGAAATAAAGCACAAACAAACCCATGGAATATTGCGTCATACTTTCAGGGATGATGCGTTTGGGCTTGGTTGCATAGGGTGAGGATCGATCGAGCATCTCACGATAGACTGTCGGCGGATCAGCATTACAGATCACATGGTTTGCTTGAATAACTCGCCCATCACTGAGATGAACAGCATTAACCCGATCACCATCCAAGGTGATCTGTCCAACATCCTGACCAGTGAGAATGTCAACGCCCTGACGCTCCATCAGTTTACGCATCTCTGACACCAGTTTACCCGTACCGCCCATGCAAAAGTGAATGCCCCACTCTCTTTCAAGATAGTGGATTAGACTATAGATTGAAGTTGTAGTGAAAGGGTTCCCACCAACCAGCAGAGGTTGTATCGACAATGCTCTGCGTAGCAAAGGATGCTTTATATACTTGGCAACCATTTGGCTGACCGTTCGATATGCTCCCAGTTTTAGCAGTGCAGGTATTTGTCGTACCATGGTCAGGAATTTGTGAAATGGCTTATCGGCTAACTCAGTAAATCCGACATTAAAAATTTCATGGGAGTGACTCACCAGCTTGTCATAACCATCGACATCAGCCGGACTGAATTGCGCAATTTGTTGCTTCATCTTTTCCAGATCATGACCATAATCGAAGTTACGTCCATCGTGGAAGTAAAAGCGATACCATGGCTCAAGGTGTTTGAATATCAAGTGGTCGTCTATGTCTTCATCAAAGAGTTCGTAGAGCTCAGTGAAGAGAAATGGTGCTGTGATTACTGTTGGACCGGCATCGTGTGTGAAGCCGTCTTTTTTAAAAACCTGGGCTCTGCCGCCGATCTCATCGAGTCGTTCGATTAATAACACTGACATGCCTAATGCGCGACATCGTAAAGCACTGGCAATACCACCGAAACCACCACCAATCACCACGATATCGGTACTCATGTCGGCTGAACCGGGAATGTGCTCGACATTACTCATTTTGCAACCACCCGAATTTGTTGCAAATAACTGATCATTGGCATCAGGCTCTCACTGATGTGATTAGGCAAGGATAATATCGTCTTATCGATGTCATTGATCATGTGGTTGAGTCGCGCACATGTGTTGTGGATAGCTTCAGATTCAATGATCCCATGCTTCCAGAATGAAAATTGACTGTCCGAGCGAGTCTCGTACCAGTCTAGAAATTCGTTGTGTTGTTCCATGACCACCTGTGCCACATAACTGACAATCACGGCATTAGGCGCACCGCGTTTTAAATCAGAAAAACTGTCTTCGTGGCCGTCATCGATCATGACATTCTGTAAATCGTTGGCCATCTGATAAGCAAGACCCACTTTTGTGAATAGCTCTGAGAGTGGTTTGATGAGTGTCGTTTCACCGGCCATGTGCAAGGGACCAAGCACGGATGCCTTCAGAAGTGGGGTAGTTTTCTCAGTGACAATCCGGTCATAGGTGAACCAGTCGAGTACTGGTTTTCTATCAAACTCTCTGGCTTGACCCGCGCATAGGGTCGCCATGGCCTCTGCGAGTGATGCAATTGCCATCGCAGAAGCTTTTGAATCTTTAAATGATTTCGCAGCTGCTTTGAATGATTGAGCGACAAGCCAATCACCCAGACACAGTGCCTTATCTGTACCAAATTTTAGCCAGACTGATGTCTGACCGCGTCGCATCGTATCTTTATCACATATATCATCATGGACAAGAGAGGCATTATGCATTAGCTCAACAGCTACGGCCCAGTCTAGTGACGGCTTAACAGGTAACTCGAGTGCCTGTGATAGGAGAAGTGAGGTCAATCCTCTTAAGTGTTTACCTGGTCGTTCGAAATGTAATTGTGCTTCTTCGTGTAGCGGATGATGCGGTTTTGGAATGGTTGTTTGAATGCTTGAGATTAATTTTTCTAATAGGTGTTTGTTTGTCAGGTTTTGATGAGTGACAAATTGTTTATTTTTATTGTTATTTACATCAGGATTTCTCACCTGTAACTCCAAAAGCTGATGAGCGCCTGCACAAGGCAGGCACTCATGTGACCAGATTAGGCGTTATCTTGAGAACTGCTAGAAGTAGCTGCTGCCCAAATGATTACACCGAATGCAATTTTGTTAACAAAATCTGCAAGGTTGTAGATGATGTTTAACATATTGGCATCACCACCACCGGCGTATCCATATAGGTAGCCTAATGGATAAATGGCCCAACCGAATGTAACAATGATTCTCAATGCTGAGAATGCTTTCTTAGACGCGGCTGTACCTTCAGAGGCGTTAATCTTGCTTGCTTCACCTGCGAAGATTTCGTAGATGATGTAGAACCAAGCAGCACAAGATACAACAAACATAATCCAAGTAGTGTTAGAAGCACCACCGTCTAGCTCGCCGACAAAACCAGTAATTAACATTACTAATGAAGCAATGAGTAATTTCCAGAATAGTGCAGCGCGAACAACAGCGATTGCTGCCAGGATTAAGTAGAACTCTGCTATCTGTAGAGGTACTGTGAGTAACCAATCTACATATCTGAATGTAGTAGGACTCTCACCGCTTGAAACCCAAACGCCTCTCATATAGAAGTAGTGGATCGCGGCAATACCTGTAACCATTGCTGCGACGGTTAATGATGTTTTCCATTTCCCAACAGCACGGTCACGCTCGACTGTGAAGAAATAGGTAGCTGCTACCATAGCAGCGGATATGATCCAGAATGTAACCCCAACATAGTCGTTAGGATTTAGCATGAGCATTTTATCCATTATCTTCGATTCTCCTCGAATTTTATTATTGAGCTAGTTCTTACGAACTATCGGATAAATCGAACATACTATAATTTAGAATAAAATATTCTATTAAATAGAATATTATTGATTTTATTGGACTTTTTTTTGCCTAATTATGACATTCTTGAAACATGTACATTTTCAGTTACATTTTACCTATTTACACGAACGGCAGCCTGTGGAGTTAAGCGATTGAACTGTGTTGCAAGAAAATGCCAATAATAACGAGTCGGGCTATCTCAACAGGTAATGCCCACCGTCTGTTTTCTAGAATTAATCCGAGTGAGAAGCAACTGCCATAGATGATGGCACCATAAGAGAGTATTTCTGATGTTGTTATCACCCTACTCTGCAGCATGAAATATCCCAGACCTACGATGATCAGCAACAGATTAGATAAAGCATAGGCTTTGATAAATGGTGATAGTTCAGTATCAAATTTTTTAAACGTGGTTATGTTGAACGACTGAAGCGGGTATTGCTCTGACACATCTTGTGGACGCCAACCGGTTTTAGCAAACCACAGACCCACCTTGTCTGACCATCGCTTGGTATACCATGTATCTTTCATCAACAGGGCATAATGATGCAAGTTGGTCCAGACCGGGTTCCAGCTACTCAGTGGTTTTCTGATACCATAGACGCAAGGTATTTCAGCCTGCTCTTCTTGGAATGTACCAAACATCCGATCCCAAATAATAAATACACCACCATAGTTTTTATCAATGTACTGGTCGTTAATGGCATGATGCACGCGATGATTAGATGGTGTCACAAACCAGTTTTCATACCAGCCAAGCTTTGGGATATGACGGCTGTGAACCCAAAATTGGTATAGCAAGTTGAGTGCAGCAACGGTTGCCATTTGTACCGGGTCAATACCGACCAGAGCCATCGGCAAATAAAAAATCCAATTTAACAATGAACCCGAGCTCTGGCGTAAGGCTGTTGTCAGGTTGTATTCTTCACTGGAATGGTGGACTACATGCGCGGCCCAAAACAGGTTTCGCTCGTGGCTTATACGATGATACCAGTAATAAAAAAAGTCATAGCTGACGAAGGCGACAACCCAGGTTATGCCATTAACAGGTAATTCTGTCGCTGACCAGTTTTGATAAACGTAGTAATAGACCGCCACCGGTGCCAGACGCCAAAATATGATGGTTACACGACTGAATATACCGGCGTTTAGACTAGAGATTGAATCGTTGATACGATAATAACCGGTGCCACGATAGCGATCGACAGCTAACTCCATTGCGATTAAAACAATGAAGAAAGGTATGGCAAACAGAATTAAGTTCATCGTAATGTGAAGTAGTACCGTGTTTATTTACCGATAGGGCCTATAATTTATATAGATATCCGAAGAGTATAGACAAGTGGTTTAGTCATGTCGATTCGATAAAACCAGCTCATATGAAGCTGCCATTTAGAATGAGAGAACATCTACATGAAAATGAGAGACATCAGTAGCTTGAGTGCCGCCGAGGAAAAAGAATTCATCGATAGAATCCCCTACCTTAAAGAACTCAAGCTTAGTGACTATGGACAATTCAACCTGTTATTGGCGCACAGTAAGCTAATTACCCTCAATCCGGGTGAAGTATTACTGCATAAAGGCAAGGTCGGTAAAAAGATTTATTTTTTAGGCAGCGGCCACTTAGATGTATTTTCTGAGGCCCAACCTGGTGACAAAGCACTCAATCAGTTAACCACGGGTGAAATTATCGGTGCCTTGAGTATTATCAATGATCAGCCCAGAACAGCCACGCTGGCAGCATCAACTGGCTTCGCTGCAGAGAAAACTCAGGTAATTGCCACTGATTTCAGAGTGTTTGGTGACTTACATGATTTTTCTGAGATCAAATTACAGACCAAGGTGAGTTTATTACGAGTTGTGATCAATAATATCCGCTTCAAACTGGCTAAATATCAGGCGCAATATCCTGAACACCGGCTGGCTAAAAAACAGCATAGTGTCGATCGTTACACGGGTGAGAGTAATACAGCTGAAGAATTAGACAGCCTGGCTGGTCAGGCCTTTGTACTGACTCATCTGCTCAATAGCTGGAACAAAGAAACGGACTCTTCTGTCGAGGTGCCTCAAATAGAGGTTAAGGTCAGTAACAAAGATAAAATACTTGGCTTTTTTGGCAAGAAACGGGCCTAGTCATTACTGCTTAGTTTGTCTAGTTAACTGGACTAGATGGAGTTAACGGCCGACTTAGGTTGATCTGCCATTGCTGCCTGCTCTGGCGTGCACAGTGGCAAATGAACACTGAATTCTGTACCCCTTCCGATGATACTCTGCACCTTAACGCTTCCTTGCATATTCTCAACCAGTCGCTTGACGATGGATAATCCTAAACCAGTACCATTGCTATCAGATTTTGAGGTATGTAGTGGCTTGAAGATCAATCCTATTCTATCTTGCTCAATACCTTCACCATTATCATCCACTGTAACGACAACATCATCATCGCGACGATAAACGGATACATTAATCACTGGGTCAGTCGTATTTTGAAGCGCATCAACGGCATTGTTTACCAGATTAATGACTACCTGTTGCATAGCAGTGGGTTCAGCAAGTGCCATGTAGTGCTCGTGATATTTCAGATTGATGGGTATGTCTTTGTTCTTATGTAATTCTTTTAACATATGCACCGTCTGCTCACACAAGGTAGTGATATCCTCAGGGTGTAAGTCTATTTTATTACCCGTCATTTGCGTGGTCTTTTTCATGGAGCGCACAATGTTCTCGATGCGCTGTGCACCGTCTTTGATGTCTTTTAGGCCATTGGCTAATTCATTATCACTTAACTTACCAGACATTTGGGCTAGCTCTAATAGATGAATTCTGCCGGTAACAATCGTTAATGGGTTATTAATTTCGTGTGCAACACCAGCAGCCAATTCGCCGATTGATGCAAGACGGGTCTTGATAGTCGCGATTTCTCGTGCTGCCTTTAATTGGAAGGTGCGCTTCTTATATTCGGTAATATCACGAATAAAGCCGGTATATACAATCTTGCCATTAGGCTCCAGTGATTTGGCAATGTAAAGAATGCAATGCTTAAGCTCATTATTCTGGGTATATATGTTAACTTCTCTTGAAGAGCCAATAATGTGATTAACGCCGGTTTCCCTGTGCCGTCGAATGTAGTCATCATGCTCTCCTCTGATTGACTTAGGCACCAGCATAGAGACATTTTTTCCTAGCACTTCCTCCCGTTTATATCCCCAGAGTGCTTCGGCACTATCTGAAAAATGTGTGACGTTATTAAATTCGTCTATGCGTACAACAGCATCCGGCATACTCTCAAGTACATTCTGATAATTATCCTTATGTCTGATAATGTCTTTCAGGAAGTTACCAATTTTTCTCTCCATTGGCAGATAAATAATCAATACTAGCAGGAACGTAATCCCGATCATGATTGCAATTTCAGCATGGACAAATTGCAGGATATTCTTCATCTCAGATGAAGAGGCTTTCTGTAAAGTGATGACTGCATCATCTAATCGGACATACGTATACTCTAGCCGCTCGAGTAAATTATTAACTTCTGCAGTGGTGAGCGATTCATCAAAAATAGCCATGGCGTCTGAAGCGTTCTCTCTGACCAAAGCATTAATGTTCGGACTGCCTTCTGAGTAGGCTCGGTTCAGTACAATATCGATACTATTTGAGTGTTGGGCGTTGAGAAATCGCTGATTGGCAAGTAACTCATCGGTGATCAGTTGCAAAGATTCTCGGTTACTCGGCGTATAGCCTGATACCAAGATTTTTTCCATTGCCTGAGTGAGGGCTGATTGTTTGCCTGCCAAATTAAGTACTTTGGCGTCGTAGAGTCTTTGGTTGATTGATTGGTCTAAATAATATGACAAAAGCAATAGCGCACCAATGAGTATTGAGATCAATAAGATCAATCGTACTCTGAGCGTGCTAACTAAGTTCACACTATTTGCCATAAG